>JAUQXC010000482.1 GCA_030834825.1 Thermoflexales bacterium | reverse complement strand
CGAGATTGACCGATCAGCTGCGCATATTCCGCACATCCCTCGCTGGAAATTCGAATTTCCGCGAGTTATTGAGCCAGGTACGTGAAGTCGTCACAGAGGCCTATACGCACCCGGGCGTGCCGTTGAAGACGCTGGTCGAGGCACTCGGAGAAACGCACGACCTGCGCTCCCACCCCCCGTTCAAGGTGATGTTTGCGTTCCACGCCGTCCCCACGGCAATACGAGATCCTTTGCTGTACAGTCAGCGAGTATGGGAATCCCTCCGTGGAACAACGGCGCTCGATCTGCTTTTGTTCCTGGTGCAGGCGGACAACAATCTGGCGGGGACGTTATTGTACAACGCCAGCCTATTTGAGATCGCGACAATGGCTCAGCTGTTGGATCATTTTAGAACTCTGTTAGGAGCGGTTACGGCTAACCCCCATCAACAATTGTTTGAGATCCCCTTGGTGGGTCAGGCAACTGTGGCGCGCGTCCAAGCTGAGAGGATGAGGCAATTTAATTTCTAGTTGCCATTCGACGAGAGTGCCAGCTGAACCGTAGTTATTCCAATTGCAACGCCGGTTTCTTCTAGCGGGGTGACACCACCTCCAAGTCGTGTTAGGAGGCAAAGCGTAGGCGGCACCGTTTCGACGCGTGCCTTGGCTGCTGGGCTGGGTGAGAGAACAGGGATAACCACGAAGTCATATTCGTAATCTGCCCTCCGGGGTCGATTCTGGCGGAAGGTTCGTTATGGTATCTTTTCGGGATAATGACAAAATATTGCTCATAGTGCCCCCTTTCTTCACACCCTGGACACCGCCCTTGGGTATTACCGTGCTGAAATCCTTTCTCGAACGACAGAATTATTCCGTTACCTGTCTTGATTTCAATACCGAACCCGAGCTCTGGGGACTACACCATCGCTATTTCACCACGCTACAGCAGGCTGAAAAGATTTCCATCAACGATGGGTACTCCAAGTTATGGCCGATCATCAATGCCCATATGCTGGCCTATGTTAATGGAGCCAGTCCTTCTATGTGTTCGATGATATTGGCCAACGTCGCCCCAATCCACGGCGTGAAATACGATACGGCGGTGGGGCATATCCTCAACGCGCTAGTGGAAAGCTACTTCAAAAAAGTCGAGAGGCTTGTTGATCGTGTGGCGCTGCCCAGCTTCACAACTGTGGGGACGAGCACTTACACCACGTCCTTGGCGACGTCCTTATTCGTGCTGCAGCGGATAAAACAAAGATATCCGCATATCGCCACGGTGATGGGCGGCGGCGTTTTCGCTGATGATCTCGCGCCTGGCTCCGATAACCTGCGAACGCT
The DNA here is from genome assembly GCA_030834825.1 of Thermoflexales bacterium. Lineage (GTDB taxonomy): Bacteria > Chloroflexota > Anaerolineae > Fen-1058 > Fen-1058 > Fen-1058. The sequence continues at coordinate 2,920 of JAUQXC010000482.1, read as the reverse complement.
TCTGGAGGAGTATCCCTTTGTTGATCACGTTGTTATTGGCGAAGGCGAGTTGCTGTTTCTCAATCTCCTGCAGGGAAATTTCGCCAAAAAACGCGTCATCGCTCTTTCCGATATCGGAGGAGTGACTCTCGATCTAAAAGAATCTCTAGCACCTGACCTAACGGACTTGGACTTGGGCTCCTACTATCATCTTACGATTGAAGGGGGGCGTAGTTGCCCTTTTCAGTGTCAGTTCTGTTCTGAAACCATCCAGTGGGGACAGTATAGAAAAAAGCCAGTGGATATATTTGCCGAACAACTAGTGCATCTGGCCCAAAAGTATGGCAACCGTGCATTCTTTTTGGCCGATTCACTGATGAATCCATACATTGAAGAGTTCTCGCAGGAACTGCTCAGAAGAAAAGCCCAGGTCTACTATGATGGCTACTTGCGGGTAGGCAAAGCGGTCACCGATCGCAGCACCACACGGCTTTGGGCGCGCTCAGGTCTCTATCGCGTGCGGTTGGGAGTGGAAAGTGGTTCTGCCCGCTTATTGGAACTGATGAATAAGAAAACTACGCCGGAGCTTATATCTGAAACTTTGAAGTCCTTAGCGAATGCAGGGATCCGGACCACGACTTACTGGATCGTTGGATTTCCCGGTGAAACCTCGGGAGATTTTCAACAAACACTTGACTTCATTCAAGCACACCACTCCTATATTTATGAACTAGAGGCGCATCCCTATGGTTACCACCCACAAGGCCAAGCAGGCCTGAAATTGTTAACGGGCCAGACTCTCTATCCTGAGGAAGTGAATAAAGTCATCAAATTTAAGTGTTGGGACATTGCCGGGCGCGAACCCACCCGCGAAGAAACTTACGAACGCCTAAGAAGCATCTCGCGCTTTGCGGCCAAGCTTGGGCTGCCCAATATCTATACGATGGCAGAACGTTATCAGGCGGAAAACCGGTGGCACCTCCTGTATCCTTTGGCAGACGAGATTTATGAAGGAAGCCGGATAAAGCGTACCGCACTGGCTCCGCTTCAACAACCGGTCCCGCTTTTTGCTCGAGACTGGAAGCCGGCGCGGGAATTAAGAGCACCAATAGCTAGTTCAGTCTTATGCTATCACCTCTTTGTGAAGCGGAAGCTGGATGCCCCTACGCTCTCGGCCGCAACAGAGCAGTTGATCCAGTGGAATGATGTATTACAAATGTCCCTTGAACAGGATAGCGACCAGCTGCTGTCTGTGGTGCCGAGTCAAGAGGATCAGACCCTCCTCGTTTACCGCTCGCTCCTCCAGAACGGGGACAAAGTCCCGCTGACGATGGAGCGGCTCATCGAGCAGGTGTCAGCGGAAATGTCACCAGAACGGGGTAAATCCCTCCGTGTGGTACTGCTGGCAGGCGCCGGATCGGCAGCCTGTGATGTCCTCATCCTCGTTCATCGAGCGATAGCCGATAGCCAGAGCGTAATCTTTTTTCTGGAAGATCTCTTCCGAATTTACGAACAGACCTTGGCCGGAAAAGAAGTGTCATTGCGCGCTGTAGAAAAAGGGTATTCGCAAGTTATCCAGGAAATGACTATCCGAGGGATCTGGCCAGCGCCGCGATCATGTGAGCGATCAGCCGGATCCCGTCTCCGGGGAACGTCCAGCCTAGATGCGCGAAATCAGGCTGACCGGGATAACAGGACAACCCGGTCGACGCCTGCTTTACGGAGGATATTCTCCCTGACCAAAATGCCGGCCGACATCTTGACCGACTGTGATCTGACATCCGCCGAAGTGCTGGCAAGTGGGATCTGGCAGAGTCTGGAAAAGTTCTTGGGGAGCGGCGCGGTTGACCTAGATGTGACTCTCGACTCCAGAAATGCAGACCAGAGCTGGGCACGTACCGTCGGGGTGTTATCACGAACAGTCCGGTTGACCCCGCGGACGTGCGGCGATTGTGCTGGTCTCGCCCATTCGTTCGAAATACGGCAACTTTTGAGAAGTTTACCTCCCGCGTGCGTAGCGGGAGAGAATCTTAACTCACAGCCAGACATCTCTCCCCCGATTTTATTGAACTTCGAATACCTTGTGGCGGAGCCCTGGCTAGGGGGAGATGAGTGGATTCCACGCGGGTTTATCGTGGATGAAAGTGGTCCGCTGGGAGCGTACGCGCTGGAAATTATCCCGGTCTGGTTGGGGGACAACCTTGAAGTGCATTTGAAATATCAAGCAGGACCGGATGAGGAAGAATGGGTGAAAGCCCTCATCCAAGGCTTGCCGCACGTCTTGGAACTCATCCAAGAGGAGATGGAAGGCTACCTTGCGGCCCAGCGATTTTGGCGGAATGAATGGGGCGCGGGTGCGTTCCTCACCAGCCTGCACAGAGAGTGGGACAGAGGCCATCCAGAGAATGAAATATGGGCCACGCTGGAGTGCGCAATTAAAAAACAGGTGTTGAACCAGCTGCTCCTGGAGTGCCGAGCGGACTTATCCATAGCGTTGTTAGCGGCTTACAGTATTTTGCTGGCGCGGTTAACGGGTGAGCCCGAGATCACGCTTATTTCGAATTTGGCCGGAGTCGGATTGCCTTGGAGGATACGCCTGTCTTGGGACATGAGGTTTCGGGAATTTGTCCAACATCTCCAGCAGCAGCTTGCAGAGATGACCCAGCATGCGAAGTACGTTTGGGATATCTTGCCCGCTGTGCTGCCGCTAAAAGATGGCCGGATCGGGCGCTCCTCTTTTGAGGTCGGCTATGAAGTCTATCATTCCGAACAGGAGCAAGAAGCGCGCGAGCGGACAGAAGCGCCAGCCCTGATTCTTAGTGTAGTCGACGACGAACATGACCAATCCGTGCAGCTTTCATATCAGCCCAGTTACTGGGATCAAAGCAGTGTGGGTGAGCTGGGCGCTCACTTAGCAGCGATTCTGGCAGAAGTAAGTCAG
>JAUQXC010000481.1 GCA_030834825.1 Thermoflexales bacterium | reverse complement strand
CACGGCGGCCAGCCGCCGGATCGATCGACTGTTACGCGAGTTCGGCGCTGACGACGACGAAGATATCAGTCGGGGCACCAAAGCCGCGATCCGTGATGCACAGCGTGAACGAGATGAAGCGAAGGTCAAACGCGCCATGGTGTTGAACGCCCGGCGCGAGGTGGAGCGGGCGGAGGCTGGGCAGGGGAAAATCCTGGAGAAAGTTCGGCAGTGGCGAGCGAGTATTGACCAGGCCGATTTTCCCTTCAAGCGTGACGTCTTGGAGGTTCTAGATGTACGTGTGGCGCTGTGCGACGACGAGGATGGACAGCGGGTAGTCGAGGTTGGGACCGCGCTGTCGTTGCCCAAGACGTTTCCCTATCTGCCGGCGCGGCAGTATCAGAAGATGTTGCACACGAAACGAGACAAGGCAAAGGCTTAAATGGACCGGCCCAGGCAGCGAGCAGCGTTCGGTCTATTGTGTAGTTATTGAGTTCGGTCTATGCTAAGCGTGATCCCTTCCATCTACCTCGCCGCGCCCGATGAGACTTCGGCCTTCATCGTGCTGCCGGGACAGAAATGGCTGTTGGAACGGCGCGGCTACGAAGCGGCCATCTTGACCGGAATAGGATCGTTGTGCGGGGTGATCGTGCTGGTGCTGCTCAGCCCGTTCCTCACCGAAGTGGCCCGTACCCTGCGTATCATTCTGTCGCCGCACTTCGGCTGGATTCTCGCCACGGTCACTCTGTTCATGCTGATGTCGGAATGGCCCAAAGGCGGCGATCGCGGCCCGACGAATTGGGCGCGCTTTCGTGCGGCGTGGTCGCAGTTGGCCGCAGGCTTGTTGACGTTCTTCCTCTCCGGTTTGTTGGGCCTGATCCTGATGTATCGCAGCTTCGCGCCAGTGCCTGTGGCCTTTGTGAATTTGCTGCCGGCCTTCATCGGCTTGTTTGCCATCCCCATGGTGTTGACGAATTTGATCATGGGTACGCGTGTGCCGCTGCAGCACGTCGGCGGCTCGATCGATGTGTCGCCGGCCTTGTTGTTACGCGGTACCTTCGCCGGATCGCTGGGTGGATTATTCGCCGCGTTCTTTCCGGTGGTGACGGGCGGCATCGGATCGTTTCTGGCGGGGCATGCCACTGCGCAGCGCGATGAGCGCACGTTCATCATCTCGCAGGGCACGTCGAAGCTGGTGTACTACGCGGGCGGGCTCCTGTTATTCTTCCTGCCGGGCCTGCAGCTGGCGCGCGGTGGCCTGGCCTCGATGGTCAGCACGATCTACACGCCGGGCACGCCGCAGCTGTATTACACGGCGGTGGCGGCGCTGGCGGTTTCCGGCGCGGTGAGCTTCTTGCTGCTCATTCCGTATGCGCGTTTCTCGGTGCGCTTTCTGGCGCGGCTCGATTATCGCACGGTCAACCTCGGCACGCTGATCGTGATCGTCGCGCTGTTGCTCCTCACGACGGGCCTCAGCGGTTTGTTGATCGCCATTCCGGCCACGGCGATAGGCCTGATTCCATCGTTCTATGGCACGCGGCGCATGAACTGCCTGGGCGTGCTGCTGCTGCCCATCACATTGAATATGGCCGGCGTGGGGCCGGATATTGCGCGGTTGTTGGGCTTGGCATGACTATGATTGCTACAGGGAGTGAGCTATGCAACTGGAAATTCTGAGTCGTCTGCCTGAAACGCTTGGAGTTCATCCGCCACTGCTCTTCGTGCACGGCGCGTGGCATGGCGCGTGGTGCTGGGACGAACACTTCCTGCCCTATTTTGCGCAGCACGGTTACGCCGCTCATGCCGTGAGTTTGCGTGGCCATGGTGCCAGCGCAGGCCGCGAACTGTTGCGTTGGGCCTCGATCGCGAACTATGTGGAGGATGTAGCGTATACGGCAGCGCAACTTGCGCAACAGTCTGGTCGGCCACCCATCGTGATCGGCCATTCGATGGGCGGCCTGGTGGTGCAAAAATATCTGGAGCAACATTCTGCTTCGGCGGCGGTGCTGTTGGCCTCACTTCCGACACACGGCGCACTGCCCTTTTTTATGCGCTTCGGTCTGAAACATCCCTGGGCCTTCGCTAAAACGGTAGTGACGTTGACACCCTATCATATGGTTGGCTCGCTGGAACTGACCCGCGAGAATTTCTTTTCACCCGCGCTCTCTCTAGCTGAAGTGACGCGTTATTATGCCTGCATTCAGGCAGAATCACTCCGCGCGGTGTGGGATGTGGCGGTAGGGGCGCTGCCTTTCCCCCAACGAATTCGCGTGCCGCTCCTGGTGCTGGGCGCGGCCAATGATACGATCTTTACGGTGGGCGAGGTCGCACTCACCGCGCAAGCCTATCACGCCGAGGCAACCATTTTTCCGGATATGGCGCACGATATGATGCTGGAGCCGAAATGGCAGACCGTGGCAGATCGGATGTTACGCTGGTTGGCCGTACACGGCTGGTGAATCATGAAGATGGTCACATCTGCGTTTAGGTAAGGAAGTAACCATGAAAGGTATCTCCCACTTCTTAGCTGGAGTCGCCGCGGCGACGTTCGTGCCCGGCGTGGTGGAAAGCGCCGCGCAGGGATCGTATCTTATCGTGCTGGGCGGCTTCTTCGGCCTGCTGCCGGATACGCTCGATTTCAAGTTCGCGCGCTACTTCGAGCACCACATCAACATCGATCCCGATCCGGCGAATCTCGATCCACAGATCATCGCAAACGCGGTCGCCGTCGAGATCGATCGGGCCGCGGAGACACAGCGCGCCGTCCGCGTGCAGCTGCACAACATTCCGCTCGGCCCCAACCGCTGGCGGCAATATCGCATCCGCTTCGATGCGGAGCGCAATGAAGTCGTCATCACTATCGGGCCGATCGTGAATGCGGCGCTCGCGCCGCTGGATGAGTCGGGTCAGCGGGTGGCGCGGGCGAAGACGAAGGCCAAGATCGATTACACCTACGACGGCGAGATGACGGCCGACATCTGGAATGGCCCGTCGTTTGCCTTCGTGCCCAAGGCGCATGGTGTGGAGGTGCAGTTTCTGCCGTGGCATCGCGCGTGGAGTCACTCGTTTACGCTGGCCGCACTGCTGGGCTTGATCACGGGCGTGTTGTTCGGATCGCTTCAAGCAGGGCTGGTGGCTTTTCTCGGCATGTCGGCGCATGTGGTCGAAGATCAACTGGGCTATCTGGGCAGTAATTTGTTCTGGCCGATCACCAAAGGGCGATCGGCGGGCGCACGGCTGTTGCATTCCGGCGATGCGATCCCGAATTTTCTGGCCGTGTGGACGGCGCTGGCCTTGATCCTCTTCAATCTCGATCGGTTTTCCGCGCCCGTGCAGAATCGCGATCCGCTGTTGACGCCATGGGTTTACCTCGGTACGACGTTGATCATGCCCGCGTTGATCTTGATCGGCGTGTATGCCTGGGAGCGGCGCAAAGATCACGTGCGGCGCGAGGTCGCTCAGCAGGCCGACATCGTAGCAGAGCTGAAAGAGACGGAAGTGTAGGACCGCGGAATATGGTGTGCGGACATCGCAGAATCCCGGTTTCTATTTATCCGGCGATATCGCGTCGGCGGAACGCGACGATGGCGGCCAGTGACAGGCCGACGGTGTAGAACAACAAGATGATAAGACAATGCGCCAGGCTGACTTCGCCAGTGTTGCCTCGTAGATAAGCTTCAAAGGCCGCCAGATTGTAGTTGAACGTGTAGGGCACCAGATCGCGCCACATCCCGCCGTTGAAACTCAGCACGTTGATGAGCAGATCGCCCAGCAGCCAGGGCGTCGCCAGTGCCATGCCACTGGCGCTGGAACGGGTCACTATCGTTGACAGCAGCCCGATGGTGGCGGCGATCGCCAGGCGCACCCAGGCTACGACAAAGATAATCCCCACTTCCCGCCAGTGCGTGATCGAGAAATCGGCTGCCGGGGTGGTGTTGAGCAGCAACCGGAGCGTGATCAGTAAGACTGCCTGGAACACGAGCGGAACCAGGATCAGGGTTAGCGTGATCTCGGCCAGCGTGTAACCCAATTTCACCATGAGAAAATGACCGCGCTGGGCCTGCCGCGTCAGCACCGTCTTCCAGGTGTCGTAGCCAAATTCGTTGCCGACGATAGCGGT
>JAUQXC010000480.1 GCA_030834825.1 Thermoflexales bacterium | reverse complement strand
TTAGCCTGGAGAAACCCGGTTTCTAAATCATGAAAGCCTCCCGGAGAGTTGAACCCTCCGGGAGGCTTTTTATGCAGTGATACTACGGCCCGACGATGCGGCCCTCGACGACCGGGCCGACCGGTGAATTGGCCGTGACGTACTCGATGGCCACTTGCAGCAAATCATCGCCCGGCTGCAGGACATTCGTGCCTTGCGCGAACACGGTGTAACCATCGCCGCCGGTATACATGAAGTCATTAGTGACGAAGCGAATAGTGTCGGTTGGACCGATCGGCGTTTCTGGTCCGCCGATGCCTTGCGGCGTTTTCCACATACCAGTCACGACGGGAGTGGTGCCACTGCAAGCGAAGGTTACCCTCAGGCCTGAGACTTGCGGGAAACGTCCAGTGGCAATCGCTGGATTGCAGAAAGGCGAGAAGCCGTTCAGGAAAGCCTGCTCCAGCTGTGCTCCGGTCAGCGTCAAGATCACCGTGCGGTTGCCAAAGGGCAGCACCGCGAACATCTCCCCCCAGGTGATCTCACAGTTTTGTTCGCCGGCACTGGGTGGTGCGCAGTTCACATCGTTACGCAAGCCACCCGAGTTGGTGTAAGCCGCATCGACGCCCGGATATTTCAGGCGCATCGCATCGGCCACCAGATTGCCCATGGCTGATTCAAAGAGGCGTGTCGGCGCGCGCTTGATGTCGAACTGCTGCGTGCCAATGACTTGATTGCGCAGGATGGCCGTCTGCGCGTTGGCATCGTCGACAATCGCTTGCACGTCCGATCGCCTGGCGACACCCAGGTTCTTGGCGACGCGCGTCGCCGCACCGGCCCATTCCACATCCTGACCGTGGACGATCAGCTGCACCACCGAGTAGCTCGCGCCCGCGTTGATACCCTCGGCCACCAGGATCTTGCCTACCATCAGGTTCGAGACGCGGTGCGTGTGACCAGCCAGGATGACGTCAACGGTTGTATCCTGAATGCCTTCTGCAATCGTCATGATCGGCCCGGCCCAGGGAACCGGCGGATTGCCGTCCACCGCATTCTGACCCGTGGCGGTCCCTTGATGGATCAACACGATCTGAATCTTGACACCTTGCCGGCGCAACTTCTCAGATTCGGCCTTGATCGTCGTGACCTCATCCAGGAACTGCAACCCCGCCGTGGCGCCGGCGCTGACCAGCTCCGGCGTTTCCTTTAACTCGATACCGATGACGCCGATCTTGAGGTTGCCGTAGTGGAAGATGTGTGTGCCCTGCACCCAATCCGGGTTAAGCCCCGTCGTCGCGCTGATGATGTTCGCGCCGAGGAAGGGGAAGTTGGCGCGCGCTTGATGCTGTAACAACCGCTCAATGCCATAGTCGAATTCGTGATTGCCATAGGATGTGGCATCCAACCCCCAGGCATTCTCCACATCAATGGCGGGCATGTCTTGCAATAGCCCTGAGTTCGCCGGTGAAGCGCCGACGTTATCGCCGGAGGCAAACAGGAACGAAGTGCCAGGCAGCTGCGCCGCTTCTTCATCGAACATCGTCGCCAGTTGTGCTGCGCCGCCGACGGAGACGTTGCGCCCATCCATCGTCAGCGAACTCGGCTCAAGCTGGCCGTGAAAGTCGGTCAGGCCGATGAGGGGGACCAGCTTCCGCGCTTCGCCGCCTCGCAACAAATCGAGACGCACCAACCCTTGCGAATGTTGAGGTTCGGGAATGCGCATGAGATACGCGATCGTTGGCGCGAGATCGATCGTGCGGAGTCCTTGCGCGACAAATCTGGAGCGGATGGCGTTACCACCTGCAATGAAAGTGGCACGCATATTGACGTTGGCGGCCAGGTTCTGTACATCCGGCACATAACCGTGTTGACCGAAGAAAGCTGAGCGGGCCACCAGCGTGCCGGGTGTGGCCGCATCATATTGATAGGGCGGATAGGCGAAAGCGACCACATCCCCCGTGCGCGTGGGATGAGCCATATCGGTCGTGCTGCTTGGGCCATTGGGGATGTAGCGGGCTTCCGCTTTGGTGTACACCCGATCGATCACCTTCCACCCTTCCGGTTGACCATCGCCCGTCCAGTCATTCGGATCGCTCAGCGCCTGGAATGCGGCTTTGATCTGTGCGACCGTGGCGGCTTCCTGATCGGCCGGGACTTGCTGAAGTCCGCCTCCGGCAGGTTCGCGCCCCGCAAGATTCAAGTAGATTTGAACTGTACCGCCCGCCCAGCAGGCCTTGGCCTTTCCAATGGTCTCACCCGAAGCCGTGCGGCAGTTGGAAGTCTGCGGCTGAGAGAGCAGCCCTAGATCGACCAGGACCTTGCTGGCATCAATGGCCAGGAACTGCGGCGCAAAGCCGTGATCAGAGGACACAACGGTAGCGATCGTGTGTGGCATGAATAGCCTGGCAAAACCCAGTGTGAGATCAGCGCCCACGTAAGCGCGCTTGATGAAAGCCTTGCGCTGCGCCACGCGGCCATCGGGCGTGCCGTTGACCTGCACATCGTCATAGGCCGGATTGGATGCGCCGTTCGGCAGCTGGGGCGTAATCAGTCCCAGGAACTGGTGCTGGAATTCATCGGTCACCGGATAACCCAACATCAACAGATCTGGCTTGTAATTCTTGAGAATGTAGTAGATTAGAGGAAGGTGCGCGTTCTCCCAGCGCAGACCCTGCTCCACATAGGTTTCCTCGCTGACGATGCCCGCTTCGAGAATGGCGTAGTCAGCCGCCGTTGACACGGGGAACTTCTGCGCCACGTACTCGGCGAAGTCGCCCGTGAAACCAGGCTCGCCCGGCCAATTCACCCATGAAGCATTGGCGCGTGTCACCGAAGTGTGGAACAAGCGCACCTTGGACAAGTCGCCGGTCAATTCTTCGACCTTGAGCAACAGTCCACTGGTCTTACCCTCCAGCGAGCCGCCGACAATCTTAACTTTGACATCACCCCATTGACCGCGCCTCAAAGTGGCAACGGCATGCGCACCGTCCTTGGTCGGCGAAAATAGCACACGATTGTAATTAGTCTGGTTGTCGTTGGTCGAGTCAAAGAGATAGGCGTTGAAACCATATTTGTCCGTGCCAAAGTCGAGGACGCGCAGGCGCATCTCTTTCGCCGGACTGTAGGATTGGGGCACATTCGTCCAACCGGTTGCATCGGTTGGAGCGGCACCGGGGAATGGCGCCTGACCCGCGAAGCCGGCGGGATGATCGAACTGCAGACCGAACGCAGCCGTGAAGGCCGCGTCATCGGTTGGGCCGATGTAGTTCGTGGCAACGCCACGCCCGGAGAAGAATCCACGATAATCGACCGTCGGCCCGTTGATGGTGCCGCTGCGACCACCGGCCCATTCGATCTGCGCCACTTTCTTGCCGCCCCGCTCGGCGGCTTGCGCCAGCGTTTCAGCCTGCAGCACGCCCGAGTCGAACGCCGCCGTGCGACTTGTACCGAAAGCCTGACCGTTGGTGAAGAAAGTGTTGTTCGTCGAACCGTGCACGCCCGGCCACGCGCCAGTCGCCAGGCTGTACCAACCTGCGCCGGTGTTGGGCGGAGCTTCAGTCAGCAGACCCCCATCGGCGGCTTTGGCGCCAAATCGCAACAAGCTGCCCATGGTCGGCAGCAGATATTGACTGGCATAAGTTTCGACGAGATCCTGCCGCAGGCCGTCGGCCGCAAAAAAGATCACCGTTTCACGATGATCACCGCCGCGGGCCACACTCGGCGCGGAGCCCGTAGACGCGGCCAGCGCCGGTACAGAGATCGCACTGAAGATCAGCGCGAGGACTACAACTAACTGAGACAGTTTAGCTTTGGCTTTCACGATCTCCCTCCCTTGGAGAATGTGTCATCAGATGATATTCGTTTGAAAGATGGATAGAGACCAGCGTGGTTGAATGCGCGGACGAAATGGGCAGCTCACCTCCTTAAACGCCAAATGATCAACACAGCAAACATCGCACTCGGTCGTAGCACTGCTTCACACCCCCAGCGAAGTGGTGCCATGGCCGCTTGCGATATTTGATACAAAGTCTAGTATAGCCGTTTGAGGAAGTGCCTGTCAACATTTTCCTATTTTTCACAGATTGTTTTTTTGAAGTTAGGGTCCTGTGCCTGGTGTCAAAAAAACAGACTTCAAATCAAAGGCAAAAACCTTCCGCGAGTTCACCACTCGCGGAAGGTTTCAAATCGCCCGGCTGTGAGTAACCGCGCGTCTTGGATGGATAATCATTCAGGGGAAAGCCGTCAAGGCAGTGATACTGCGGATGTCCGGCAACACGGGCTGCCATTCCAATGTAGCCAACGCCGCGACGCTGAGCTCGCCGTTCGACAACACGGCGAACAGCTCATCAACTACTTGGACAAAGCGTTCGACCATGTGATTCTGCCAGGGAACAGGCAGCCCACGCGAAACATTCTGCCATGTCACTCCGCCATCGCGCGTTTCCTCGATGCGGCCGGCTTGCGCGACGCCATCCGCCGGACCTAAGATCATACGATCGGGATCGGCGGGATCGATCCACACCGCGCGGCAGTAGCAGTCGTACAACAGCTCCCACGTGCGTCCGCCGTCACGCGATCGATAGAAGCCGCCACCCGTAGGCGCAAAGGCCAGATCGGGGGAAGTTGGATGCACTTCAATGGAGTGAACGTCAGGATACACCCAGGGTTCCGGCGGCCCGTCGAGATCGGGATTGCCATCGCTGCCTTCAGCTAACTGCCAGGTTTCGCCGTCGTCAGCGGAACGCAGCACACCGCCCACTTCGACGGCCGCATAGGCGCGCTTGCCTTGAAAAGCGAAGCCACGCACACAACCTGCTTCCGGCGAATAGGGCAGCATCCAACGATGTTGATCACGCAATGCGGCGACTTCCTCACATTCACGCCACGTCTGCGCACCGTCGTGCGAGACGAAGATGCCGGCGGGTTCCGTGCCCGCGAACTCACGATCGGAAATAGCGGGATGGTACGCCAGCCAGCGCACATGCAACTGTGTCAAACCGGTGCTGGCATTGCGCCAGGTTCCCCCCAGATCGTCCGAACGAAAGACACCGTGTGTGGTACCGGCCAGGATGACACCTTCGCGCGCGCTGATACTGGTCACACGTTGATCGATCAAGCTGTGTGACGTCGCGCGCCAGACGTGATCCTCACGTTGGGCCATGACGACACCTCGATCGGTGGCAAGCAAGAGACGTGTCTTCATGGAAAGTGCAGCCTCACAGATAGCGAGCGATAGCCATCCCGACCACGGCGATGATCATCAGCCCGACGCTTAAACGTTGCGCCCGTTTCATCTTTTGTTGCAACCCTTGCAGCTCGCTTAATTGCGCTTCGCTGGGCGCACCCTGATTGTGGCCCAGCTGAGCATTGAGTTGTCCAATCTTTTCCCCGGTCCGTCCGGCAACGCCCCCACCAATGACGCCAGCTGCGATCCCAGCCAGGCTCCCGATGGTCAGTGCCAATCCCGGTGCAGTGGTGATCCAGGCTAGCTGCAAACCACCGGAAACTCGCCAGTACAGCAACACGCCGGCCAGCA
>JAUQXC010000479.1 GCA_030834825.1 Thermoflexales bacterium | reverse complement strand
GGCGGTGGGGGCGATGCTGAAAGCGGACCGGGCGTGGAGTGAGCGCATCATCCCGCCTTCGTGGGAAACGCAATATGGCGAACGCTTTGTGATGCAACGTCATCCCAGAGAAGAATGGGCTACATATGATCAGCAGGTGGGGCCGGATGGGCAGTGACTACTGGCGCGATTGATCGAAGCCGATGTGCCAGTAGTGATTCAAGTCTTGCCAGAAGTACAAGTTCTGAAAACGGTTTGGATGCAGCAGTTCCAAGAAACGGGCGAGAAGGTCGTGTATCAAGTCGGCACCACTTATGATGGATGCGCTCAGATCCAGACGCCTCATGACCCCGATGCGCGCTACAGCAAGAAGCGGGTGCAAGAGTGGGTTGGGGGCAAAGTCCAAGTGACGGAAACCGACGATGAAAATCAACCACATCTCATCACCGACATTGCCGCAACCTGCAGTAGTCACACAGATTACACCGCACTCCCGGAAATTCAGGCGCGGCTCAAGGAACACCTGTGTCTCCCTTCGAAGCAGTATGCCGATAGCGGGTATGTGAGTGGCCCCAACTTGGCCCACAGTGCCCGGCAGGAGATTGACTTGATCGGCCCCGCGTTCGCGGTGATCTCCCGACAATCCAAGATCCCACAGGGCATCACGACTGAGCAGTTTATTATCGACCTCGTGAAAGGACACGCCATCTGTCCGGCGGGTCATTCAGTCCAACCTGACTTTGGTTGGACCGGTAAAGTTCGCTTTCGGTTTCCAGATGAGGTCTGCGCTGCTTGCGCGTTACGCTCACGCTGTTGCACAGGCAAATGGGGCCGAACGCTCTGTGTCGGAACAACTTATCCTTTGTTGCAGGCCGCGCGTCAACGACAGGCGACTGAAGCGTTTAAGACCGACTATCACAAGCATCGGAGTGGGGTAGAAGGGTGTTTGTCCAGTTTAGTCCGCGGCTAGGGGATGCGAGTATCACGTTATATTGGTCATCACAAGCGTCACTTACAAGCGCTGTTCTCGGGAACGGCGGCCAATCTGAAACGTGTAGCACATTGGTTAGCTGGTGACCGACCGCAGCGCGATCACCGACCGTGGGCCTTGTCGGCGGAGGCCAGTCAGTGACCACGACTTGCGCAGTCGTCGCAAACGAGCCCTGACTCTTGGTGGCAGGTTTGCCAACAGTATCGTTGTGAGAGCCGTGGCACCGGGGCATAGGCGCGTTGACAATCATCTACCTCGACCTTATAATCGCCCCGCTATGGAGAAGCCCTATCCATGCGCCTGAGCTTTGTTCTATCCTCGCTGCAACTGTCTGGCGGTGTTCAAGTTGTGGTGGAATATGCCAACCGCTTGGCGACACGCGGACATCTCGTTACACTGATAACGCCGCGTGGCATGTGCGCTCCCGAAATCAGACAGCGCATTGCCCGGGATGTCACCATATGTGAAAGTGCAGAACCACCCAGTGCGCGGCGCAATGCTTTGACCAATCTGCGTTTGTTATGGTCTTTGTGGCAGGCGCTTCCTCCTAGCGATGTCATCATAGCGACACATACGCCGACCATTATGCCGGTGTGTTTAGCAACGCTGGGGCATAGGGCACAGCGCGCCTGGTTATACATGGATTACGCCGAAATGTTTCAGGCGCGCCCGCTGGAAGGGTGGCTACTGCGCCACGGCCCGCGCTGGTTCGATCGCCTGGCAACTCTCAGCGAAGCAAGCCGGGTGGTCGCCCTGCGGACCGGTGCACGGCAGGCGACGGTGATTGGTCTGGGTTTGACGGATGCAGAGCGTTTTGTACCGAAACCACGCCTGGCGAATGTGCATCCCATCGCCATGTATCTAGGTGATGGACGACCGCGCAAAGGTTTGGCAGATTTTTTAGCAGCGGCAGAAATAGTCCGGCGCAGTGTGGTCGATCTGCACCTGTTACTGGTAACAAAAGATCGTCCAGAGTTGAAGACCGCTTTGCCCTATGCGCACGTCGTCAAGCCCGATGAAATCACACTGCCCGATCTGTATCGTAGCGCCGATGTGTTTGTTTCTGCTTCGTGGGGGGAGGGGTTTGGTTTGCCGCCACTTGAAGCAATGGCCTGCGGTGTGCCGGTGGTGCTGACCGATTCGGGCGGCGTGCGTGATTATGCGCGGTCGGGAGAGAATTGCAGCATGGTGCCAGTACGTGATGTCACACAGCTGGCCGCGGCGATCGTTCATGTGTTGAGCGATCGCGAATATGCGCAGCGGATTGGACGAGCGGGCGTATTGACAGCGGCGCGGTTTCAGTGGGAGGTGTGTGTCGAACGGCTGGAGGCGGTGCTACGGGCCTGAAGGGTGCGATCGAGGATCGGACCAAGATCGTCGATCAAATGTGGTAGACTCAAACGATCTTCAAAGAGCTGTCGGCCACCCTGAGCGAGCATGGCCCGCAACGCTTCGTCGTAGGCAAGCGCCTGAATGGCCTCGGCCAGAGCGTGGGGGTGTCCTACTTGGCACAGATAGGCCGATTGACGATGGATTAGCAGTTCGTGATTGGCTGGTGAATCGGCGGCAATTATCGGGCGGCGCATCGCCAGAAATTGAGCGGTCTTAGTCGGTATCACGCGCTGAGCTTTGGCCGTAGAGCCAAAAGGCCCAGCAAGGCAGATATCGCCGTCGGCGATGTGCTCGGCCAGCTTCTCGATCGACACGGGGGGGAGGAACTCGACGCTGGGCAGTTGGGCTTGTTGGGCCACTTGTTGAGCTTGCTGATGTGTTTGCCCGACGCCGATAAGTTTGAAGCGGATGGTAGCATCGTCTTTCAAGAGGGCCGCGGCTTGAACGATTACCTCGACACCGTGCAGTGGCTGATAAGTGCCGTAGAAGAATACGGTCAACGGCTCAGTCGTGACTCTTGGCGGCTGTGGGCGCGGATAGAAGATCGATTCGTCACAGCCAATGTACCAGCAGTCAACCCGATCGGGCGGCAGAGCGAATGATTCGATGAAGAACTGTGCGTGCGCCCGCGTATCTAGCACAACCCGATCGGCTGAGCGGCAAGCCGTCACATCGAGCCGGCGGGCGACCTGACCCGGTACAGAGGTCGGCGCGAATTTTTTGCGATCGAAACACAACGTGTCCCAGGTTGACACGTAGGCATCAAACAAAACTGGCGCGGCAGTGAAACGCCGGACAATGGGTACCAGGGGCTGGCCGTAAAAACCGAGAATGACCAGATCGTGCGGCTGACGCAGTGCGGGTAACAAGCGTCGCAACACGCGCAGTAAATTTAGCGAGAGAGAGGCGGGCCGATCGGGCGTAATGGCCGTCACTTCGGCCAGTGTGCTAGCGGCTTTAATCATCAGTTGATTGCGCACATAGCTGGCTTCGCGTCCGGCAGCAAAAAGTATGCGGGGTGACATGACACGATTATACTCCCGGAAAGGCCAAGACGCATGATGTGGCAGCCTGTGACCGTGGTCATTTTGAATTGGAATCTATATGAAGATACTGTCGCATGTGTGGAGTCAGTGCAGGCAGCCTGGGTTGAAGGCCTGCGGATTCTAGTGGTGGATAACGGCTCGGATGACGGCTCCCCCGATCGGTTAGCTGCGCGCTTCGGGGATCAGATCGCACTGGTGCGTAATGCGCGTAATGCAGGCTTTGCTGCCGGCAATAACGCAGGCATTGAATATGCCTTGCAAAGCGACGCGCAGTCAGTGTTGATCTTAAACAACGACACGATAGTTGAGACTGCCATGCTGCAGATGCTGCTGCAAGCCGTGGAGGCCGCGCCGACCTATCACCTGGTGGGACCGGCCATTTTCTATGAATCTGAACCGCAGCGCCTCTGGCGTATAGGTGATCGATACACCGGCCGCTGGCGTCTGCCGCGTGCAGTGAGAGCACAGGAACTCGATCGGACAGTGATCCCTGGCGAGTTTTTGACGGGCTGCGCGGTGCTGGTGCAGCGTCAGGTGTTCGAGACGATCGGATTGTTTGATCCGCGTTATCTCTTTTACTTTGAAGATGCTGATTTTTGTGAACGCGCTCGGCGTGCGGGCTTTCAGCTGGCGTGCGTGCCGGCGGCGCGCATGTGGCACAAAGTCTCGCGCAGCGCTGACAAAGTCAGCGTGCGCAGCCGGTATAATCAAGCCCGGGGGCGTGTGCAGTTCTATCGCACTTTACCACCGCGTAGTTCGGTTGCTTTGATTGCTTGCTACCTGGCGTGGAAAACGTTGATAACGGTTGGACGTGATGCGACGCGTTGGCGCGGGGATCTGGTGCGTGCCGGACTGCGCGGAGCGTACGATGGTTGGCGGGCTTGAATCGAGCGTGGGTGGAAATGAATGAGCGGAAGTCGGCCATGATTGACTACACGGAGATGATTCCTTGCTTGTTGTGCGGCGCTGATCGGCCGGTGCGAATCTACGATGCCCCCGATCGTCTGATGAAGATTCCCGGTGAGTTCCGAATCGTCCGGTGCGGCTCGTGCGGGCTGGTCTATCTCAGCCCGCGCCCGACGGTTGCGGCAATTGGCAGCTACTATCCCGAAGCTTACGAGCCTTATCTGCGAATAACGCCGCAGTCTTTGCCCGCCTGGCGGCGCTGGTTGTTGAATTACGGCTTACGCAAGCGGATTCGTCCGATCGTCCAGAGGAAAGCGCCGGGGCGTGCACTGGATATCGGTTGTGCGACCGGCCAATTCTTGGCCTATCTGCGCGATACAGCGCATTGGCAAGTGACGGGTGTTGAACCTGGCCAGAACGCGGCCCGTTATGCGCGTGAGACCTTCGGCCTGGAAGTGTACCACGGCGATCTGCGGAGTGCGCAGTTCGCCGACGCGACATTTGATGCAGTGACGATGTGGGATGTGTTGGAGCACTTGCACGATCCATGTGCTGAGCTGCGAGAAATTCGGCGCGTTCTCAGGCCCGAGGGGCTGCTGGTCCTTCGCGTACCTTCGCTTGATAGTCTCGACGCGCGGATATTTGGCCCT
>JAUQXC010000478.1 GCA_030834825.1 Thermoflexales bacterium | reverse complement strand
CATCCAGTGGCAGCAGGACTATGTCGGGCAGCCAGGCGTAGTCTTGCCACGGCGCTTGCACCTGCCGTTGTGACGGCAGATAGCCGGTCTTCGTGTAAACGATGGTGATCAAACCGCCGCCGTTGACCGTCAGATCGAACAAGCCATCGGCCCCGGTGAGCGTGCTGCCATATTCGGCATGATTCAAGACGGTGATCTGCGCCCCTGCGATCGCTTGTCCGTTTCGATCGCACACCTGACCCCGCACGACTGCCGCGCGTTGTGGATCAATGACGCCGTCCAACAGCCCCATCTGAATAGGGCGCTGGCTGGTCGTGAACTGCTCCGCCGTACTGGCAGAGTCGGCTGGCAGCGCTCGATCGGGTTGCAACGGATTCGCGCCTGTCACGACCATGGCACTGCCTGAAGCTCGCATGACCAACGGTAACACGATGCGATAGGTGAGAGCCGCACAACCTGTGACGGAGACATTCGCTTGTGATCGAGTGATCGGTCGATCGGAGTGTTGAGCCGGAACGCCGACGACATCGTCACTTCCCACTCGAACGTGTTCTTGAACAAAGGGCGCTGGATGAGCAGCAGGCCCGATGGGCGCGGCGCGTGTGGGCAGCTGCGTCACGATCAATAGCAGCATCAGCGTCAACAGTAAACGAAAGATAAATGTTTTCATGAGACCCCCGGTTGGCAAGTGCCACAGCGCTCGTCGTGTGAGCATTTGCATGTGATGGATTGAGCTACGTGTGAATTCGATGTAGTTGATTCGGCTACTTGTTCGCCAGAGGCTGGCTCGTCTGCGCTGACTTAATCACCTCGCGGATGGCGGCGCTGATCTGCATGGCATGCTGCTCGTTGCCTTGAATCGAGCCATGATCTGCGCCTGCGATCACGCGCACCACCGTGTTCGTTGAGAAGGCAGGCACGGATTCATGGATGGCTTTCAATCGGACATGATCTTCAGCTGACATCTCCGGGTGTCCCGCCCACAGGGCGACTACTGGCAACGAGCCGAGATTTTCAGCCGCCTTCGATTGCTGGGCAAGGTTCCACTGTGCCAGTCGTACTTCGGCATCCCAGGTATCGACCGCCTGATTATTGGATTTCAGCGCGGTGAGTTCCGCCGCAACCGCGGGAGGGAAGCCATAGCCCGCGAACTCACGACCGATGATGAAACGTGCCACTCCAAATCGCGCCAGGGCTGATAGCAGCCAGTAGGCACTTTCGTTTTGCGCCTTATATTTTTCATAGCCGCTGATGTCCGGCCAGGTCTGAGGGACAGCCGAATCAACGGTGACGATGCCAACAACTTCGTCTGGATATTGGATAGCGTAAATACGATTGAGGATGCCGCCCAACGAGTGTCCTGCCAGCGCGTACGGGCCGGGGATGTTGGCATTGTGCAACAGCGTATGCAGTTCTTGTACCAGTGGCAGGCCATCGCGCGCACCAGAGACGGGTTCGCTCCAACCGTTCCCGGCGCGGTCATAGGAGCAGACTCGGTTGGTGGTGGACATCTGCTGTTGCACCCAATACCACTCGGTTGAATAGCTGTATGCGCCTGCTTCCAGGATGACCGTCGGGCCGCCTTCACCTGTGCAGTAGATGTGCAGCATGTGGCCATCGACATTTACCATTTGGCCGGGTGGCCGATAACTACGCTTGTCGAATTCAACAGACACCGCCTGGAGGACGAAAGCCACGCTGAGGATTGCCACAATGCCGATACCAAGCCATTTCAAGCCGCGTCCGATCCGGCGCAGGATGCGCCGCCCGTGTGATGCTGCTCGCGGTTGAACTTTCGTTTCGGCACTCGACACGGTGGTGTTCATGTCTGTATCCTTATCTGATGGAACGTCACACGAGCGATGCGGTTCAAACGCATAACAACGCAGATCACACCCGGCGTGATTGCTATCAGGAAAGGAACAGACCCGCGGTGGATAGCGGGTATGCTCTCGGTATTAGGTTGACGTTCAATCGGTGGTTGGGAAGGAGAGGGAGATACCCAACCTTGGCTTGGCATACAGTGTATCCACGTTCGAAAGGCAAGTCAATCAGAGAATTGAAACAATGAAACTTAGTTGCATGAAGCATCTGATTATACACAGACAGCCTACGAACATTCGATGTAGAAGTACCTTATGGTCTGACGCTAACGCCCCGCTGGTGGCGCGTTCCTGCAAGCGGATTCTGGACCACGACTGGATGAAGTGACATCGCTCAAAGGTCTTTCCACCCTCACGCTCTGTACTCTGCAACGAGTCGAACCAGGCGGGTTTTCTCGCGTGTCCAGTCGGGCATAGCCACAGTGTCCTCGAAATAGAGGATGCGAAAGATATCGAAAGCACGGCGTAGATTGATCGGATCGATGTCAACCGGCCGTCTGCCGGGAGCATTCGCATCTGAGGCAAAACTCTCCACGATGACGAGGCCGTTGGGGGTCAGCGAGCCGCGCAGCCGCTGAACGTAATCGGCGGTGGTCAGCGGGAACGGTGCGTAGGTGGCGACGATGAGATCCCACTGTGCCCGGCCGAAGTCGAAGGTCTCGTTGCTCTCCAGCAGGACAGCGATGTTGACGCCGGCCGCCCTGGCATTCTGCTGGGCAATCGCCACGCCTTCGTCGGAAATCTCGAAACCGGTGACGTCCCAGCCCTGGAGCGCAAGGAACACGGCGTTTCGGCCTTCGCCCATGCCCACGTCGAGCGCACGGCCTGGTTTACGCTCCTCAACGGTCGCCATCAGCAAGGCATTCGGTACGGTGCTGAATCCAGATGTACCACTCGCATAGATGTTGTTGAACATGACCCGCCAGCCGTCACTGCGAGTTCGCATGTTGTTTGCGACAACAGCCAGGTATCCGTCCACTTCGTCTTCCCTAAGGCTCAACGCCATCAGGCGTGATCGGTACTGCCCGAACAGATTGCCCGGATCAGTGCTGGGCTTCGCCAAGGGAAGCCACTCGAGAAACTGTTCCCATACTTTGTCGTCAGTCAGAGCAGGCATAGCTGATCTCCATTAGGTATTTCGTCGACACCGGCTATCCAACATCAGGTGGTGTATATACTGCGCGCAGATACTTTTCGCGCTTTTAGGTTGCTCGCGGCGGATGACAATCCGCCGCCTTCAGCCGCTGGATTGTCATCCAGCGGGAGCGCAGCAAAACCGCAGTTTGTTGCCGCGCGCAGTATAGTAACGTCGGACTTACTTCCGCATCAATGGCAAATACACCTTGTTCGGCAGATCGAACGGCTCCAGCGCAAGATTCAAGTCGGTCACTTCCGGCGGCACACCGACCAACGGGCTGACCTTGCTCGTATAGTTCGGCGCGCTAACGACCACGTACCAACAGCCCGTGACCACGTTCCAACCGTAATGTCCGGCATCATCCGTCAGCTGTGGATTCACGCCGGGATCGATCTGCGCGGGCGCGAACAACGGATATTCGAATACGCCAAGATCGGTGTTGGCCGCAGGCAGGCCAACCCATGAACCACCGACGCCGCCGGGTCGCGTGTTCACGGTGCGACAGCCGCGCGTCTCGGAACGGGCGTCGGGCAGAAGGGAGGGCACACGATACAACGTCACCGTCGCGCCGCTAATCGGCAAGCCGGTTTGCGCATCGGTCACAAAGCCGCTGGGATCGTACAATTGTGGCGTGCCCGGCCCTGGATCGCCTGGCACGCAGCCCTCGGGCGCGCCGCCCGGTCCATACGCAATGCAGGGATGATGATCGTCCCAATCGGGGAACAGCTTGATCGGTTCGCCCGGAATCACACCTTCACCGGGAATCGTGCCTTCCCAATAGCCATAGTTGTCGGCAGTTGGCCTGTTAACCGCCGTCAGCGTCTCCGACACTAAATGCATCGTATAGGAGATCGCGCCGTGCACGAGAAACACCTGTTGAATGGTGCCGCACGTTGTGAACGGGCAGATGATGTGCGCGGTGATGGTGAGGGGCACTGTGCCGGCCAGACCGCGCCGAATGAGGATTTGCGGCGGATTGGTGTTTTGCACCACACCGCCGCCATTGCCGCCGCCCACAGCGATCGTCGTGTTGTCGCTCACCCGGAGCGGCACGATGATGGGCGCCACATTGTTCACGGCAATCTCGCGCGTGTCCGACAGGGTTGAATTCACGCGAATCGCCGCGGTGTTCGAGTATGTGCCATAGTTCGTCGGCGAGACGAGCACGCCAAAGCCCAGCGTGGCGCTGTTACTCGGCGCGAGGGTGTAAGTGCCCGTCCACGTCAGCGTTTGTTGTCCGTCCCATGCAGTGAATATGTTCGGCTCGGCCGTCGTCGCGCCCGTCGTTGAGTTGGGTTGATACGTAAAGCCAGTCGACAGGCTGTCGGTGATGATGCTCACAGTGACGGTAAGGGGCGTGGGGTTGAACGCGGCCAGCGTGTAGCCATTGAGCGAGCCACGATCGGACATCGCCTGAGTGGGGCGCTTACTCAAACGGATGGATGCCGCCGGTTCGGCAATCAACACATGGTCGCTGTTCACGACAACGGGATGGGTGGCCGCGATCGGATTGGTAATGGTGATGAACTTGACATCGAGATACAGTGAAGTGTAATTTGCCACGCGAAACGAGTCGCCCGCCATCGCCAGAAAGCCGTTGGTCTGGCTGACGATCAGCGTGCCGTTCAGAACGGCTTGACCGTTGACGTTCAGCACGTCGTAGTTCACGCCGGCGGTCGTGCCGCCGAGGTCAATACGCAGTGTGCCGCCGGGGCCCTGGGTGTAGTGACCGATGATGGTCAACGCGCCGAACGGCTGACCGGGCGCAACAACGCCGTGATAGTTCGTCACACTGCCGGTGATGACGCCGCTGCCGATAAACGTGCCGCCGTTGAGCGTGATCCCGTTGAACGCCAGGTTGCCGCCGTTGAGGTTTATCGTGCCGGCATATTGATAGAGCGAGCCAGCCAGCAGCGTGCCACTCAAGACGTTGAACGTGCCGTAGTTGTCGAACGAGTTGCCGAACAAACCGTTCGCTTGCGAGTTGAACACTCCGCCAGGTTGGTTGACAACGTTACCGTTGGCGAGCCA
>JAUQXC010000477.1 GCA_030834825.1 Thermoflexales bacterium | reverse complement strand
GATCACCGGCCCCGACACTGCTGCCGCCGGGCGGATTCGCGCTCTTGTTAAAGAGCGGGGGCTCTGGCCTTTCATAGGTGACTGTCATTTGATGGAAGATCGGCGTCGTCACAGGATTCGTCGTGGAGAAAAACACTTCATATTGGAAGTAACGCGCAGACAACGCTAAAGAAATGGCGGTGGTGGCTATGCCCGGTACCGGATCGGAGGGGATGTAAGCCGACCAGTCGCTGTAAGCGCCGAAAGGCGTGCGATACCGGTAGCGCACCGTTAAAGTCATTTCAGAAGGATCCGACAGGAAAGTCTGCCAGCTCAAGCTGGTGACCTGATAGTTCTTGATCAGGTCGAGTTCGGCTGAGCGGAAAGTGCCACTCTGGGCATAAGCCGTACCGGCATTTCCCGTCGTCGCACCGGCATTAATAATGGAAGACTGAATGGGATCAATTTGGCCCGCGGCACCACCAACGATGTAGATCCAACCATCGCTGTTGATCAACGCCGTGGCCGCAATGCGCGCCGGCGTAATAATGCTGGTCGACGTCCAGTTAACCACCCCGCCAGCTGGCTCATCGAAGGCTGAGAAAGCCAGATTACTGGGTACGGCAATGCCATCCAGGGCGCCACCCATCG
Source organism: Thermoflexales bacterium (assembly GCA_030834825.1). Classification (GTDB taxonomy): domain Bacteria; phylum Chloroflexota; class Anaerolineae; order Fen-1058; family Fen-1058; genus Fen-1058. Next base: position 2,233 of record JAUQXC010000477.1, on the reverse strand, counting down.
CATAGACTTGACCGCCAAAATACACGGCGGAACCCGCAAAAATGTTGCGAGGTAAATTGAGCGTCGTCTGCCAGCCGGTAATGTCGCCCGTGGTTGTAAGTGGATCAGCGTAGTAAACGTCAGGCACGACGTTGGCGGTAAAGGTCGTATCAGAGACTCCAGCCATGGCATACAGGCGGCCCTCATTCGTCCCAATGGCCATATGTCCGTAAGGTGGATAAGGCAACGGCAGGGTCGTCGTAAACCAGGCCGTGATCACTCCCGTCGCAGTTAAAGGTTCGGCATAATAGACTGTGTTTGTGCCGCGATTGTCTGGGTTGGTTCGGCCGCCCAGATAGTAGATGCGATTATTAACGGCCACCACCTGGCCCTCTGACAGGGGTTTAGGCAAGGGTGCCGTCTCGTTCAGCGCTCCCAGCTCACCCGTTGTGGCATTCAATGGGGCAAAAGCCACCACCGAGTAACGATGCGCCTGATCACCATTCTCACCACCCAGCACATAGACACGGCCATGCAGTTGCACTGCTGAGAGATATGCCACACCGGTACGGGAACCCAGGGTGTAGGTATAGATGCTCGTCGGCAGGCTCACACTCGCTGTGATCCAATTGCTCAAGTTGTGGGTCCGGGTGTTGATCTGGGCATACTGAATCGAGCGCAGCGAGCCAGTACCGGTTCGTCCCCCCAATACATAGAGACGATTGTTGTAGACAATCGCCGCGTGCCCATAACGGGGCACAAAGCCCGTCGCGTTGATGTTGGTCAACCACTCGCCCGCAATACCGCTGCTGAGCAAGGTGACTTCACCATCTGAGTCGCGGGTCATGCCGGTGCGGTAGAAACTGCCTTGATTGAAATCTTCAACCGTCGTTTGGATCAACGTCACGATGTCGGCCCGCGTGATTCGAGGCTCCAACAAAAACAACACACCACACGTCACGGCCAGACCGATGAAGATGGGCAAGAGGCTGCGAACGATTTTCATGGTTCCTCCCAACAGGATTCAGATGTAGTGGCTTCAAAACGCTGGCTCACCTTGCCGCGTTATCCGTTTGGCAGGCCCCCATTTTTATGGAGGAAAAGAGGTGCGCCGCGAGTTAGAAGCGCGGCCCGTGGCGGCAATACTATTATCGCATATTCGGGTGCGCTGGGCTAAGCAAAACCCGCTACTGCCGCTGTGGCTTCGGTGCCAACTAAAGAAGGAGCCGCCGGCATGTGTATGCTCCAGCGGCTCCTTAGCCGATTTGCGTCGCGGGAAGGCGAGCGCTAGACAATCTTAGCGGGTGGACGCCTACTTCAGGAGCAAGACCCGCGCGCGTTGCGGCGGACAAAAAGCTGGTTCGTAGATGATAGCGGCGCTGGAAGCGCTCCAACTCACTTCTTTGGCATAGATCGCCCCGTACAGAGCGCCCTGCGCGCCTGAAATATTGACCGCACCATTTGGCGCATAGACAAAGCCGTGCAGTTGGAGGTCGGGGTTGTGTGAACCGATCGCGCCGCTGCTGGTATTTCCGGAAAGTGTGAACAGCACCGGGAAGCGCTGATCGTAAGTCGTCAGATAGGCCCTCCCGTTGATGCTGATGTCACCCGTCGTTACAATACTTACCGTTCCTTCGACATCGTGCAGGCTCACACTACCATCAACGTAGTACAGTCCCGTGGCCAGACTGCCATTGAAGCTCTGGTTCCCGCTATATTGGTAGTAGTTGATTCCAGCAATGACTGCATACTGTCCACCCGGTTGATAATCGGCGATGTCATACAAGGGCGGCGCTGTCTGGGGGTCGGCGTCGTAATCGATCGTCGCCGTGCCGCCGATATCACAACTGCCGTTACAACCACCGACAATATCGACGGTCAGACCCGTGCCCACGATTTGCGTATTCTGGACGTGGCCGCCATCGCCGCCATAGATGCCACCATCGACAATCTGGAAGTTGTTGCCGCCATGGCCGCTAGAGCCGGTAACGTCCACTGACATACCGTTTCCACTAGGTCCGGTGCCATAGATGGCGTAGTCCCCACAGCCCGTCGGCGGAATAATGACGGCAGTTGCATCCGCTGTCGCGGCCATCTCGGTACGTCCAATGATCCCGGCAATAAACGTCTTGAAGTCACGCGTGGCATAGACTTTCAACCCGCCTGCGTTGGGAGGGATACTGCCCGTGGTCCCTACGGCAATGGGGTTGCCGTTGCTGGATAAAGTATTGCCGTTTCGATCCGTGTAGTAGGC
>JAUQXC010000038.1 GCA_030834825.1 Thermoflexales bacterium | reverse complement strand
ACTCACCCGGCAGCACGGCAAGATTCCCTTCTTGTTTTCGCTGCAAGCCAGAAAGCCGAGCTGATTATCCGGCGCGTAGAATTCGTCTCGCACGCGGTGTGCCGCAGTTTGTCCCCAACTTGAATCAGCCTTTCACGCGACAGCGATTGTACTTCGCGCTGGATGAGGTTAAACTATAGGCGGACGCCATACGGGCACCCTCAGCGCAGCGGGAATTCCTAGGAGTACAAGCATGTCCGACCTGACCGGTCAAACATTGGGCAAATATCAGCTGGTCGATCGCCTGGGCCGCGGCGGCATGGCCGATGTTTACAAGGGCTATCAACCAGGCCTCGATCGCTACGTAGCCGTCAAGGTGATGCACTCGCATCTCTCGGAAGACGCCAACTTCATCACCCGGTTCCGCCGCGAGGCCAGGAGCGTGGCCGAACTGCGCCATCCCTACATCGTGCAGGTCTTCGACTTCGACACCCAGGGTGAAAACTACTACATGGTGATGGAGTACATCGAGGGTGGGCGGACGCTGAAGCAGGTCTTGCAGGATCTGGCCGAACGAGGTGAGCGTTTACCCCTCGAACAAACGCTGGACATCATCACCAAGCTGGCCGATGCGCTGGCCTATGCGCACAACCTGGGCATGATCCATCGTGATCTCAAACCCGCCAACGTCTTATTGGCCTCGCTCGATCGGCCCGTACTCAGCGACTTCGGCATCGCCCGGTTGATGAATGAATCGGGCCTGACGATCAGCGGCATGCTCATCGGCACGCCTGCCTATATGTCACCGGAGCAGGGTCGCGGCGAACGCATCGACGCACGCAGCGATATTTACGCGCTGGGCATTGTACTCTACGAGATGCTCACCGGCCAACCACCCTATGACGCCGATACGCCCTACGCCATCATCCTCAAACACATCAACGATCCGTTGACGCCGCCACACCTCTTAACCAGTCCCATGCCAGAAGCGGTGGAACGCATCGTGTTGAAGTGCCTGGCCAAAGAGGCGGTCGATCGCTTCGCCAGCATGGTCGAACTGCGTGAGGCCTTGCAGGGAGCACAGAGCGCGATCGGGATGCAGAAGACTGCCGGCACGATCGACGCGAAGCATGCCGCGCCTACTCTAGGCCCGATCGAACCACCCCCTCCCATGGCTCCCACACCGGCCACGATCCCACCCACCGCCGCTCCCGTCACCCGATCGGGTGGAGTGAAACCCGCGTATCTCATCGGCGGTGCCGTCGTAGTCAGCGTATTATTCATTGCCGCACTGGTGCTCATCACCCGGCCACGCGTCGATTCCGGCCTGGCAACGCAACTACCGACTCCGAGCGTTACCGCCGACAACGCGTCGGCAACGCTCGTCGATACTCCGCGACCTGCTCAAGTCTCCGCTGTAGCGCAGCTGCTCGAAGCAGGTTATCAGGAGTTGTTCCTGCAGGACGATAACAATGCCGCTTACGATTTTTTCGATCAAGCCGTCCAGACTGCGCCCGCTGATCCTTCTGCGCGCCTGGGGCGCGCCATTGCCCAACTCAAGCGCTACGGCGAAGTCGATGCGGCACTGCTTGATCTCGAGCAGGCCGAGCAGGCCATCCCGGACGATCCCCTGGTGCATTTCGCCTACGGTCTGTTGTACACGCGCGCCGAGTACCTGGATGAAGACGGCGCCGAGGAAGAATTCACGCAAGTGCTTGACGACTGCGGCGATCAGGCTGCGCTGTGCGCCAATGCCTATTATCAACGCGCGCAACTGCGCGCCTGGTCGTTGGACAACCTCGAGGGCGGCTTAGCGGACATGGACCGTGCCATCGAGCTGCATCCCGATCGGGAAAAACTGGATACGTGGTACACCCGGCGGGCCAGCCTGCGGTTTGATCTGGGAGGCGATCTGGACGGGGCCATCGCCGACCTGCAAGCAGCTTATGAAATCGCCGAATGGCCTGAACATCTGCAGCAGGCAGCGGTGTATGCGGTGGAAGCGGAAGACTACGAACGCGCCTTGCAGCTTTACGCTCAATTGATCGAGAAAACGGCGGGCAATCCACGTTACCTGGCGCAACGCGCCTACGTGGAATTACTGGCCGAAGACAAAGAAGCCGCCCGGCAGTCGGTGGAACGCGCTTTGAGCCTGGAACCGAACTTACTGGCCGCACACTACGTGAAAGGGCTGCTGCTGCTGGAAGACGGAAATCCCCTGGAAGCGCTGAAGGAATTTGAGCCTATCGCACAGGCTAAACCGGTTGAGTTGTACGAGATGGCCGAACCGTTTCTCAACCCACGCGCCGGGCACGAGATTCACTACGATATGGCCCGTGCGGCCCTGGCAGCGGATGATGTGACCGCCGCACAGGAATACTTGACAGCCTCTCTGCAGAAAGAGAAATTCTGGCCGGAGCCTTACCTGCTGCAAGCGGAGATCTTGGAAGAACAAGGCGACCTGGCCGGTGCACGTGAAAGTTATCTGAAAGCGAAAGACTACGCCTATGACGATCCCGATTTGGAAGCAGAGATCGAACAGGCGCTGGCCGATTTAGCCAAGTGAGACAACCCATGCCCAAAAGCCTCAACTGTCCCAACTGCGCAGCTCCACTGCAAGTGCGCGAACGCCAAACGGTGGCGTTGTGTGTCTACTGCGGCTCCAGTCTGAAACTGGAATCTGAAGGGGGCATGCCTCAGCCCAGCGAGCAGCGCGAATTGACGGCGGAAGTGCTGCAGCAGATCAATCAATTGTTGCTGGATGGCCGCCGGGCCGCAGCGATTACGCTCTACGTTCAAGAAGCAGGCGTTACGCAGACGGCCGCCAGTGAAGCGATCGATAACCTTGCAACTCAATTGACACGGCGCACAATGCTCCGACAACCCATCTCGAATCTGGGAATTGCGATCGTCTTGGGGCTAAGCGGCCTGGGGCTGGCAGCTTTCTGGTGGGGCGCGACCAACGCTAACGTGCTGATCGCCCTTGTGGGAGCAGGCTGGGCGGCGCTGCAGTGGCTGGCTTTTCTGCCCGGTCTGGTGACACGCTGGCAGTACGAAACCGGGCAAGCCGCACCGGCTGTCGTGCGTAAGCTGATCCCCTTGGGTGAGATGAAGGTGCGCGGTGAAAGGGTGTCTGCCATGCGGTTGTGGCTGGAAGTCCGACCGGCGGGCGGCCCCGTCTACCAGGCGGAACGCAACGTCATTCTGCGCCAATCATCGTTGGCACAACTAGCCACCGGCAGCATCATTGAAGTGAGAGGCCGACCCGATCGGCGTGAGGCCATCCCGGTGGCGCCACTGAAGATCGTCGAAGCCAAGCCGTGAAGTGAGGGCCGTGTTCATTCCGATGAGCACGAACCGCGCCCTTGCCTCAGCTCATTGAGCGCAGTATAATCGGCGCGCTTAAGATCGAGACGGAGGATATCGGGAAATGCCAATGTATGTTTACAAATGTGATGAGTGCGGCCATCACTTCGAGCAGCTACAGAAGTTTAGCGACAAACCGCTCAAGACCTGCCCGCGCTGCAAGGGGCGCGTCAAGCGGGTGATTCACCCCACGGGTGTGGTGTTCAAAGGTTCCGGCTGGTACATCAACGATTCGCGCAAAGGCGAACCGAGCGCGGCAGCAGAGCCTAAATCTGACAGCAAGCCGTCGTCCAGTTCCGATTAGCCACCGTGCCGACCGATTGTGTGGCAGCAAAAACGGGCGGGAGTGCGTACTCTCGCCCGTTGTGTTTTTTTCCGAATAGGCGCAGGTGCTTAAGGCGGCGGCTTAAGCCGCGAACCAAAGCTAGAGTTGGAAACCGCCCTGCGCGGGAATGATCTTGTGATGGAAATCGGTCACGTATGCTTCCAACTTCTGACGCAGTTCATCCCAATCGGGGCTGTGGATGATTTTGTCCAGCGTGGCCAGATCAGGAGCCAGGCCGCCCGCCTGAATCTGTGGACAATCGCCATAAGCGGTGAACCACACTTCCGTGGGCTGCAGACCCAGACGCAACAAGCCCGGCACAAAATCCTGAATCACAAACTGAAAGTATTCAGCTTCGTTGCCTGACTGGATGTCCCAACTCATCAACAGTTTGACCATGGCGCTCCCTGAGCAGAAAACTGACAACAGATTCTAACGTGGCAATCCTTGAACAAAGAAACCGGGGTTCTACGTCCAGAGGTTACCCACTAACCAGATGCAGAAACCCGATTTCTACTCTAAAAGATTGTACCACGCCCTTAAGGAGTGCCAAGATTTTGCAAGTCTTGTTCGCAACGAGCGCGCAGCGGGCCGGGCTGGCTGAACTGCACACATTGATTCAGGGCCTGGCTTGCCTCAGACTTGTGGCCCTGCGCGGCATAAGCCTGACCCAACGCCAGCCACGCCTCGGCCTGATCGGGTTGCAGCGTGGTTGCCTTCTGCAGCGTCGCGACAGCTTCTTCAAACTTCTTGTTTGCCAACTGCACGTTGCCCAGGCCGGTATAGGCCGCGGCCAGATCAGACTTCAGTTCGATCGCCTGGTTGAAAGATTTCTCAGCTTCATCCAGTTTCTTCTGCTGTACATAGGTTGCGCCAAGCATGTAGTACGTCTCGGCATCCGTGGGATCGATCTCCAGCGCTTTCTGCATTTGTTGCACAGCCTCGTCGAACTGGCCCGCCTGATAGTACACCACCCCGATGTTGGTATAGGCCGCGGCCTTGTCCGGCTTAATCTTCAGGACCGTCTGATAGGCCGCCAGCGCTTCATCGAGTTGCGCCAGCGAAGCATGCGCATTGCCCACCTTCAACCATTCGTCGGCATCCTCTGTTTCAAGCGGCAGGGCTGCAACCGGATTGAGCGAGAAGGCCGCCAGGAATTCTTTTTCGGCCTTGTCTTTCTGATCGGCGCGATAGTAGGCTTGCCCCAACAGCAAATGGGCTTCGGCCGAAGTAGGAGTATTGGCCAGGATTTTTTCCAGCCCCGCAATCGCGGCCGCGGTATCGCCAGCTTTCAAGGCGGCGATTTCGGCGCTGAGATCCACCGTGGGCGCTGTAGAAACAGACGCCGCAGGCGTTAGCGTTTGCGGATCGGACGGCGCCGGCGCGGTATTGCACGCAGCGACCAGCAGCACCACGAACAGCGTCAATCCAGCGAGAAGTGTTTTACGCATCATGCTTCTTCCTTCGTCTTCAGTTCCAGCAGCACCACCTGTGTTTCCTCCGGCAGACTGCTGCGGCTAACCTTGAGCACTTCCTGCGGCGCGACCTTATCCAGGCCCATTTCCTTCAGGAACTTGTTGACCGGGTCGAGTTTCAGCGTGCTCTCCGGCACATGATAGTGCATGGGAATAACGACGTGCGGCTCCAGCAGGCTGACCACTTCCGCCGCTTGCGATGCGTTGAGACTGCCGCCGCCGCCCACCGGGATCAGCAGCACATCCACTTCGCCCAGCGCCTCTTCCACCTGCGCCTGCGTGGGCACCAAGTTAAGATCGCCCAGATGGCACACCGTCAAATCGTCGAACTGGAACAGGAACACCGTATTGCGCGGCGCAGGCGTGGCGTCCTTCTTGGCTTTGCGGTCACCCCGCAGTTCCAGGCCCGTCACAAACACCGACGAGACTTCATACTCACCGGGACCGGACAACACTTGAAAGTCGCCTTTGACACCTTTGACGTAGTTATGCGCCTCAGCCGCGTGACTCACCGTCACGATATCGGCGCGCACCCGCACCAGGTTCAGGCCCAGGTCTTTGCCATAGGGATCGGTCACCACCGTCGCCGCCCGATCGCGCAGACGGAAGCAGCTATGGCCCAGCCAGGTAATTTCCACAGGCATGATTTTCTCCATTGATCGAATTGAATGACGCGGGTATTATACCCTAAGACGACCAGACCGCCGCGTAAAAAAACCGGCGAACACGGCTGGCAAAGAAAGGGATCGTGGATATGGATGAGGTCAAGCTGCAAGTTAAACCGTATCTCACCGGAACGGGCCGGATCGAAGTGCGCGGTGCGGTCACACGGCTGATCGTCCCGCAGGCTGCACAGACGCAGTATGCCGATGCGCAGCTCGACGATCGCCTGGTCTATCCCGACCGATCGTTGATTCACCGTCCGCCGCTGCGCCTGACGCTGCGCGCGCGTTTTTCCAGTTCGTCCCTGCTGGGCACCGCCGGCTTCGGCTTCTGGAATCATCCCTTGTTCGCTGCCAGCAACCCCGTGCCCCTGCCCCGCGCCATCTGGTTCTTCTATGCCTCCCCGCCCTCACATATGGATCTGGCCCTGGATGTTCCCGGGTATGGCTGGAAAGCGGCCATGATCGACGCGACGAAGCTGGGGGCGCTGGCGTTGGCGCCGCTGGCTTTACCGGTGGTGCTGCTCAACCGATCGGAGCGGTGGTACCGGCGGGTGTGGCCGTTTGTGCAGAAGAATCTCTCGATCGAGGAGAAGGTGCTGCCCCTCGATCTGCTGCCGGAGTGGCACACCTACTCGATCGAGTGGGGCAGCGATCACGCGCGCTTCATGGTGGACGATCAGCTGGTGCTGGACTGTCGCGATCGAGCGCCGCGCGGTCCCATGTGCTTCGTGGCGTGGATGGATAATCGGCTGGCCGTGGTCACGCCCACGGGGTCGTTCCAGCTCGGCCTGTTCGACGTGAATCAACCACAGTGGCTGGAGATCGAGGATCTGGCGCCGTTGGAATAAACAGCAACCGGGTGTTTTCGTTCTGAACCTTTCAACGGCTCAAGACGAAGACACCCGGTTGCCGGTTCAAGGTCAAGTTTAGAATTCAGCCGTGATCAGCACCGGGCCTTCGGGCTTAGTCTTACCCGATTGACTTTCACGCGAAACGGCCATCTGATCGTATTCCTGATTGGCGGGCCGAGGCCAGGCCCAGACCCCGGCGCCGTTGGCATCGACCCTGAAGGCCGAACCGGATTTTACCTCGCCAGTCCTGGAATCGATCCACCAGCACTGATAGACGCTTTCGCCTTCCAGTGGCGCCAAACCGGTAACGGCCATGGCCACGTTGTCGTCTGAGGCATACAGCACCGCACTGACGGCGGGATCATCGATCTTCAAGGCGACGGGCTGCAGCGGTTTACCTAACATGAACTGCCGCAAGGCCACCTGCTGTTGCGTGACGCGGTCGAGCCGCACCTGCTGTTGATCGATCTGGCGTTGTAATGAAATAACGGCGGCTCCCAGTCCCAGAATCAAAATCAAGCCGATGGCCGCCGGAACCAGAGCCGCGATCGGGCGGAAGATCGATCGGCGTTGGGGCAGCGGCGCGGTCTGAGGTTTAGGCAAGGCGCTGATCCGCGACATCACTTGCAGGCGGGTTTGGGGCGAGGGTCGTCCCACATCGCCCGCCGCCAACCCCAATGAATTCGCGACAGGGCGCAGCAACTCCGCCTCGGTACGGCAAGCGGCGCAGACCTGCAGGTGTTTCAGCAAGGCGAGCTCCTCGTCCACCTCCAACGCATCCAGCACGGAAGCGGGCAAGAGTTCTTGAGCAGTTTGGCAAACCATCTTCTCTGTCACGTTTCAACCCTGATCTGTACTACGAAAATCCGGTCACTTTAGATTGCTTTGCGGCGCATTGCTTTGCGGCGCTTTAATGAAGCTCATCGTCGAAGCGCCGCAATTCCTCGCGCATCTTGAGCAGGCCTAGCCGCATGCGGGTTTTGACGGTGCCCAGCGGCGTCCCCGTCTTCTGGGCAATCTCCTGCTGCGTCAGGCCGCCGAAATAGGCCAGTTCCAGCGCCTGGCGTTGCGGTATGGGAAGGCCGGCCAGCACCGAGCGCACCACCTCGCGCCGCCGCTGCACGTCGACTATGTCGTCCAAGCCATCCGGCTGAGCGGTGGTCAGCAGTGCCTCATTCAATTCCACCGCACTGCCTTCGGGCCGCACGCTCAACCGCCGCAGCTCATCGATGGCGCGATGCCGTACCACGCTCATCAGCCAGGCGACAAAGCGGCCACGCTCTTCGGAATAGGAGTCGGAAGCGCGCCAGACGCTGACGAACGAATCGGCTGTGACTTCTTCGGCCAGCGCCCGATCGCCCACGATGCGCACGGCCAGGCTGAAGGCCAGCCGGCTGTAACGATCGTACAGTGCGCCGAGCGCCCGTTCATCGCGGCGTGCGACCAGCGTCACCAAAGCGGTGTCGTCCAGTTGGGAGTAGTCCACGCTGTGAATTTTATCATAACGCGGGAAGAGCGGCCATGATCACGACATGACAGGTGAGAGTCAGGTACAATCAAGCTATCAATCGACAACACAATTGTAGAGAGAGTCCCATGAATGATCGACCTCACATCGTCATGCTTGTTTCCAACCTGATGTTCGCCACGCGGATTGAAGACGCGGCACGCGCAGAGGGAGCGACGGCCCTCAGCCCGATCGATCAGGCGGCGTTCCTGACGGCCCTGCGCGACAACGCCCGGCTGGTCATCGTGGATACGAGTGCGCAAGATATTCCCTGGTTAAAATGGGTGAGTGCAGCAAAAGAGGATGCATCCACCGAGGCGGTGCCCATCCTGGCGTTCGGTTCGCATGTGGACGGGGAATTGCGCCAGCGGGCGTTGGGCGCCGGTGTCGATCGCTACCTGGCACGCTCCAACTTCAGCGAGGGCTTGTCTGAGATCATCGCGGCGGCCGTGCGCGAAGCCACCGACGAACCCTGTGGCGAACCGTTACCGGCCGGGGCGTTACACGGCATTGAAGAGTTCAACGCGGGGCAATACTTTGAGCAGCACGAGACGCTGGAGCTGGTGTGGCGCGCCGAGCTGCGACCGATCCGCGATCTCTATCGAGGCGTGCTGCAAATTGGTGTCGCATGCCTGCAAGTGGAGCGCGGCAATGCGCCGGGCGCGCTGAAGATGATTGATCGAGGGGTGAAGTGGCTGCAGCCGTTTCGCCCGGCGTGCCAGGGTATCGACGTCGATCGCCTGCTGGCCGATGCCGCGCGCCTGCGTGAAGAGATCGAACGGCGGGGCGCAGCGCAAGTCGATCGGGTTGACCGACGGCTCTTTCCCAAGGTTCACCTGATCACCGCTTCTCCTCAGCACGAGTGAGGGAAACCGTCGCCTAACCAGAAAACGGGCCGCTGAAATTCAGCGGCCCGTTTTTGTTGCGAATGGTGCAGGATCAATTGATCATGATTTATTTGATCATCGCTGTCTCCGGCAGTTGCGCCAATTCACTTTCCAGAAATTCCAGCTCGCCGTTGTAGTGCAGCACATCGACTTCGCCGTCGTAGCGATAGCGCCGCTTGATCCAGCCGCGCCCCGCATAGGGGCGGTAGATCAGGTCGAAGACCAGTTCTTGACGCTGAGCATTGACACTGACGTCCAGGATCCAGGCAGGCTTGAAGTCGCGCACGATGGGATACAACTTTGCATCGCGTCGATCGCGCAGGTCTTTGAGTTCGGCGACCTGGGGTGATAGAGTGGACATGATTCACCTCGATCAGTGAGACGAACACATGGTTCGCCCCAACCGGCTCGCTCAACGTTACTTCAGCAGTTTAGCACTGACCGTCAGTTCTTCCAAGCCTGGCTTGAGCAGCACGGAAACGGGACAGCCCTCTTTGGTCGCTTCGGCGATGGCGGCGAACCTGGTCTCATCGACGCCGGGCACGCGCGCTTCCACATCCAGGTGCAGCCGGGTCAATTTGGTGCCGCTGTCATCGCGGCGCATGGTCAATGTCGCTTTGGTGTTGATCACTTCCGGCGGCGTGTCCTGCTTGGTCAGGCTCGACGCTAACGCCATGCTGTAGCACGAGGCTTCGGCGGCAGCGATGAGCTCTTCAGGATTCGTGCCGGGCTGATTCTCAAAGCGCGCCGACCAGGTGACTTTCACATCATGCAAATAACCGCTCTCCCCCGAAGTGACTCCAGAGCCGTCCTTCAGATTCCCGGTCCAGGTCGTCAGTGCTGTCCGCAAGATGTCTGCCATGAGTTGCTCCCTTTCAAGAAATGATTTAGCCAATCGATGGATTGGGCCAATCAAGTGATTGGGCTAATCGATTGATTGGATATAGAAAGTATAACATGCCCGTGTGAAGGACAAGGGTATGCAGCAAACCTACCGCATGGCGCTGGCGTAAACCTGTTAACAAATCTTTTTTGTCCGTCTATGGAAATTTCCAGAAACGCTACCACTTTCACGCAGACCGCAAAAGCTGTGATAGAGTCATCGCGGGCCGGAGCGACGCCGGGAAGTCTTGTCGCCAAGCGATGTGGTTTTGCAGATCGATGAACGAGTGCGTCACATTCCACATGGGTGATGCGGTCACAACGCTTGATCGCCTAAATCGACGAAAGGACCAAGTTAAGAAGAATTGCATCGTGGAATTGATCGCTATCCTGCGCTGTACGATTCATGCACAACAGTCTGAGCTGGGTCAAAAAGGTAGCAATCTTCAAAAGAATGCTTGACTTTGAAAAAATGAGGCGTATATTGGTGATCTGTAAAAACACACCCTGCGCCGTCCATCACTGTGTTGATAGCGGCGCAGGGTGTTGTATGAAACTCAAGCGAATCAGCGCGGGGCTGCTACTTGAAGGTAGTGCCCCGTTTTTGTTGCCTGGGCCTCAGCCGTGAGTTGTCAGACAAAAGGGCGGCTGATTGTCACGCTGCCCAAAGAAGTGACTCTATAATCA
>JAUQXC010000476.1 GCA_030834825.1 Thermoflexales bacterium | reverse complement strand
AGCAGCGCATGGCTGACCAACACCATTATCGCCAACCAGGCCGTGGGTCTGTGGGTTAGCGGCGGCAACACGGCTGCGCTCGACGGTGTGTTATGGTCCGGCAATGATCTCAACTTTGACGGCTACGGCCAGATCGATATTACGCAGGCTCTCACTGGCAGTCCTGCTTTTGCGGCTGACGGCTATCACTTGACAGCGAGTTCAGCGGCGCTTAACGCCGGTGCGGGTACCTTTGTCATGACCGACATTGATAGCGATCTGCGCCCGATCGGTTTACCCGACATCGGTGCCGACGAGTTTGCACTCTATCTATTTTTGCCGGCCGTCCTGAAGCAATAGTGAGTGTAAAACCATCTTAGGATTGTTTTGGAGAACACGATGATTCCTTTGGATACCGTTACCCTAGACCTCACTGATCCGCGAAGCGTAGAAGCTAATCGGCGGGGTGAGCTAACTCCCGCCCAACAAGCCCGGTTAGCCAATCCAGTGATCGCTCTTGACGACATGGCTATAGGTCTCTTTGGCCTCAACTTACTGCGGCAGGCAGCTCATTTGCAACAAGACCTGCACGCTCCAGAGATTCAAAGCGCCACGGGACAGCTGGTCCTGGAAGAGCGGGGTTACATGGCTGACATTTCAGAGCGACGGCTGCCTCTGCCACCGAATCGGGGCCAGTTGCTACCGGGCATCACCTATCAATTCTATTATCTGCCGCAGTCCGGGGCTGTCCTATCGGCAGAAGAGATCCAGACGCCGGATGCGGCAATGGCGCGCGAACACTTGACCGATCTGCTGGCGCAGGCCAATCAATGCGATGCCGATGCGCTGACAGCCAACCGGCAGGGAAGACTGGCGACCCGACAAGCGTCTCGCCTGTTCAAGACCTTTGTGCAGGGTTTGATCTTGAGCGCAATCTCGACCGGCGTGGTCGCCGTGTTCCTGGTCACGTTTTTAGCGCCTCCCAATCTTGCGATTGGAATACGCCTGCCGGGCGTCGCGTTTGCCGTGCTCTTTGGCGGACTCTTTGTCTGGGCTGGAGTGAGCCAGGTTTTGCGGGCCGCGCTCGATCTGATGGCGAATCGCGTCGTGTGTGTTGAAGGGCCCGTCCAGAAACAGATCAAAGTGAGCCGCACGCACAGCGCTCGCGGCGGGCCCCGACGGACCAGTCGGCGCTTCTATTACCTGATCAATTCGCAGCGTTTCCAGGTGAGTGAACGCGCTTATCACGCTCTCATCGAAGACCTGCCCTACTGGTTGTATTACACCCCGCGCAGCAAGCTGCTCATGAGTATCGAGCCGTTAGCCGAGCCGGTTCGCCGGTAGAGTGGGCCGTGAGTTGCGTGAAAAGAACGTAGCTCACTTTAATTGCAAGGTGACTTTGGAGAATGAAACAGACCGCAGATCTATTTTCAAAAGGAGAAATTCATGTTCACTTGTCAAAAGGTTGTTCGTGTTCTCGTTTTGTTGGCCTTGTTGCTGTCGCCTCTTCCGCAAGCCAGTGTACCAACGCCGCCGGTCGCCCCGCCTGAGGCGACCGCCTCTGATACGGTTACGCTGCCGCTTGACGCACAGGCCTCCATCTCGACTGTCATCGGGCGTGATGATGCGTCATACCATCTCTTGCCACAATCGCCGGATGAAATCGGTGAGGGCTATGAGGCCACCAATGAGGCGCAGAACTTGCAGGCGCACTTCACGAATGAGTCGGCCTTGTTGCAGAGTGGTAATCAGCACTGGGATATGCGTCTGCAGGCCTGGGGGCGTGGGCAGGACTTGTCTTTCCTTGAGGGCGCGATCTTGCAAGCTTCAGCCAATCGGGTGGAGTATGCCTATGCCGGACTAACCGAGTGGTACGTCAACGGCCCATACGGTCTGCAGCAAGGCTTCACGCTCGCCGCTCCGCCTGCGGCGCTGATCAGTCAGGAGCCGCTGGTGTTGAGCCTTAACCTGGGAGATTACCGCGCGCAACTGGATGCTGATGGCAAGGGCGCCACGCTCTCTACGCCCGATGGAGCCGCTTCGCTACGTTACGCGGGCTTGTTAGCTTACGATGCCGCTGGCCGAGCTCTATCCACCTGGCTGGAGCTAAACGATCGATCTGGCTCGTCGCTCAACATTCGCGTGGCAGATGCGGGCGCGCGTTATCCCATCACGGTTGATCCGCTTGTTCAGCAAGCGAAGCTCATTTCCTCGGATGGGGCGGGCGACAACTTCGGCTTCTCCGTGGCGTTGAGCAATGACGGCAATACCGCGTTGATTGGCGCGTATGCGGCGGACGTGCTGACCAAGACCAATCAAGGGGCAGCCTATGTCTTCACGCGCTCCAACTACGATTGGAATCTGCAAGCTAAACTCACCGCCGATCTAGGAACGATTGACGGAAAAGCTAACGATCGCTTTGGCATTTCGGTGGCGCTGAGCGACAACGGCAACACGGCGTTGATTGGGGCCGACCAGGTTGATGTGAGCGGACATGTCGATCAGGGCACAGCCTATGTGCTTACCCGTTCGGGCAGCACCTGGACGCCGCAGGCCATGCTCATTCCCACGGAAGGTGAAGCCGACGATCAGATCGGCTGGTCGGTCGCCCTCAGCGGCGATGGCAACACTGCCCTCGTCAGTGCTCATCGTGCGGACGTGGCTGGACGTACCGACAACGGCGCGGCCTATGTCTTTGTCCGCAGCGGTGCGGCCTGGACTGAGCAAGATCGACTTGAGGTGAATGTTATCGACGGTACCTATGTGGGCTACTCGGTGGCGTTGAGCCAGGATGGCAACACGGCTCTGCTGGGTGCGATGGGGTATGACCAGGTTGGTGATGTGGACGAAGGTGGCGCGTTTGTCTTTACCCGCTCGAATACAACGTGGTCGTATGAAGACTCACTCCTTCTGCAAGATGGCATGGCCGGCGATCTCCTTGGTCGGTCAGTCGCGTTAAGCGACGATGGCAACACCGCCTTGATCGGTGCTTCAGGCGCGACGGTAAACGGCAAGGACAATCAAGGCGCGGCCTACATCTTTGCCCGATCGAATCACAACTGG
This sequence comes from Thermoflexales bacterium, assembly GCA_030834825.1. Lineage (GTDB taxonomy): Bacteria > Chloroflexota > Anaerolineae > Fen-1058 > Fen-1058 > Fen-1058. Next base: position 3,256 of record JAUQXC010000476.1, on the reverse strand, counting down.
ACTCTACAAACTCGCCTCACAGCTGATGATGGCGCAGCAGGCGACTATTTCGGTGTATCCGTAGTACTCATGGGCAATGGCTACGTGGCTTTTGTCGGCGCCTATCAAGCCAACGTGAACGGTCATACCGACCAGGGCGCAGTCTACAGCTTTGTCCCATCGGGATCGAACTGGACCCAGTGGACGCAGGCGAGCAAGCTCACGGGTAGTCAGGCCAATCAGGAATATGGTGTTTCGGTCGCGCTGGCTGGGGCTACCTTGTTGGTTGGTGCGCGGGGCACTACGGTGAACGACAACGCCGATCAAGGCGCGGCCTATTTCTTAATGCCTGAGGGCAGCGGCACGCGTACCGTCAGAGTCAGCGGTTCCGGCAATGCCAACGATCGCTTTGGCATCTCGGTGGCGCTGAACGACAGCGGCACCACCGCTCTCGTCAGCGCGTACCTGGCCGACGTGGACGGAAAGATCGATCAGGGTGCGGCGTATGTCTTTGGCTTTGCTGCTGGGAGCTGGATCCCCATCGGCAAACTGGTGGCCTCTGACGGTGCTGCTGAAGATCGCTTTGGCTGGTCGGTAGCCCTGAGTGGCGATGGTAGCACCGCTCTGGTAGGCGCGTATCAGGCTGACGCGACGGGGTTGGCGGACAGCGGGGCTGCCTATGTCTTCACGCGATCATTCGCTACCGGCGATTGGTCACAACAAGCGAAGCTGGCCTTTCCTATCACGGGCGACAATCTGGGCTATTCAGTGGCGCTGAGTGAGAACGGCAACGTGGCGCTCTGCGGCGCGCTTCATCACAAAGAAGGCGCCAATACTGATCAAGGCTTGGCTGTCATCTTCACACGCTCAGGTTCCACCTGGTCGTCGGCAGGAACTCTGCTGGCCGACGATGGCAAAGCGGATGATCTGCTGGGACGATCGGTGGCGCTCAGCAGCGATGGCAACACCGCGTTGGTTGGCGCGTCCAAGGCCGACATTGGACTGGATTCTGATCAGGGCGCGGCCTATGTCTTCGTCAAATCAGGAGCGAACTGGACCCAACAAAAGAAGTTGGTGTTTGCTGACGGCGAGGAGAATGATTCCTTTGGCATATCCGTGGCCTTGAGCGACGATGGTAACAAGGCGTTGGTAGGCGCCCATCAGGGTAATGGTGGACGTGGTGAGGCGGTACTTTTCAACCGCTCGGGCACAACCTGGTCAGCGGGCGAAGCGTTATCAGCAGTGGGAGTCGCCGTTGGAGATCGCTATGGCGTTTCTGTAGCACTAAGCGGAGACGGCAACCTGGCCTTGGTAGGAGCCGATCAATCTACGGTGAGCGGCAAGGCCAATCAAGGCGCCGTGTATGTCTTTAAATATGTCTACGTTCCTCCCTACTTGTTGATGTGGGTGGTGCAGCCCAAACTCACCTCGACGGACGGCGTGCAGAATGACTACTTTGGCTTTTCGGTCGCTGCCAGTGAAGACGGTGAAACCGTGCTCGTCGGCGCGTATGGTGTGAATGTCGGTCCATACAACGCGCAAGGGGCGGCTTATCCGTTTATCTTCCGCAACCTGGTGTTCCTGCCGGCGATCCAGCGCTGAGCGTGACCGGAGCGCGACCTACAGATTTTGACCCAATCAGAGGAAGCAGCAGGCAGGATATACTCTGCGCGCTGCTTCCTTCTCACAAAGAAGGAGAAGCTCATGTTAACTTATCGTACCTTGATCCGTTGCTTGACATTGCTGGCTTTGTTGCTGGCGCCTTTTCCACAAGCGAATGTGCCGATGTCGCCAGTGATACAGCCGGAGGCGCAGCCGTCTAACACAATTGCCTTGCCGCTCGAGGCGCAAACCTCCATCTCGACCGTCATTGGGCGCGATGACACCGCCTATCACCTGACGCCATCCGCGGCGGATGAAACCACTGCGGCTTATCAAGCCACCAACTCGGCGCAGAACTTGCAGGCGCAGTTTACGAGCGAGGCGGTTCTGTTGCAGAGCAATGACCAGCAGTGGGACATGCATCTGCGGGCCTGGGGCCGTGGACAGAATCTAGCGGTATTGAAGGGGGCCGTGCTGCAGGCGGCCGACAATCGCATTGAGTATCAATATGCCGAACTGAGTGAATGGTACGTCAACGGTCCCTATGGGCTGCAGCAAGGCTTCACGCTGCGCCAACCACCGTTGGCGGATTCAGATGACGAGCCACTCGCGTTGAACCTGGATCTGGCCGATTACCGCGCGCAACTGGATGCCGATGGCAAAGGCGCGACGCTCTCCACACCCGATGGTGCGTCTTCACTGCGCTATGCGGGCTTGCTGGCTTATGATGCCGATGGCCGAGCGCTTTCCACCTGGCTCGAGCTAATTGATGGATCCGGCTCAGCGCTCAACATTCGGGTGGCGGATGCGGGCGCACGTTATCCCCTCACGGTCGATCCGCTCGTCCAGCAAGTGAAGTTGATCGCGGCGGATGCACCGGGCGACAGTTTCGGTATTTCGGTGGCGCTGAGCCGGGACGGCAATACGGCGTTGATCGGTGCTGACGCGGCGGATGTCTTGACCAAGACTTATCAAGGCGTGGCCTATGTTTTCACCCGTTCCGACTATGCGTGGAATTTGCAGGCCAAACTCAGCGCCGACTTGAGCACATTCGATGGAGAGACGAATGACTTCTTTGGTATTTCGGTGGCTTTGAGCGACAACGGCAACACCGCCTTGATCGGCGCTCACCAGGCCGATGTTGCGGGCAAGAGCGAGCAAGGCGCGGCCTATGTGTTTACGCGTGCGGGCAGTACCTGGTCGGCGCAGACTCGCTTGGTTCCTGTCGAAGGTGTTGCTTTCGATTACATTGGTAGATCAGTTGCTCTCAGCGGCGACGGCAATACCGCGCTGATCAGTGCCGATGCCACTGATGTGAATGGTCACACGAACGAAGGCGCGGCCTATGTTTTTGCGCGCAGCGGCAGTAGCTGGACTCAACAGGGACGGCTGATCCATAGTTCGATGAACTACGCTTATATGGGCCATGCGGTGGCTTTAAGTCAGGATGGCAACACGGCTCTCCTGGGTGCCGTAGGCTACGGCTCTTCGCCCGCTAATTGTGGCGCCGCTTTTACCTTTACCCGGACAGGAACTACTTGGGCTTATGAAGATGATCTGTTGGCGACAGGTGGCCTGGCCACCGATAACTTCGGCTATTCAGTGGCGTTGAGCGATGACGGTAACACGGCGTTGATTGGCGCCTCGGGTGCGACGGTGGATGGCAAGGACGATC
>JAUQXC010000475.1 GCA_030834825.1 Thermoflexales bacterium | reverse complement strand
GCCGGCCTTGATGATTGGCTCGGGCGTCGTGAAATCAGGCTCGCCAATGCCAAGTGAGATAACGTCTTTCATCGTTGCGGCAATATCAAAGAATTTGCGGATGCCGCTGGGCGGAATGGAATTCACACGAGCCGAAACATAGTCGCGCATCGTCACTCTTCCTCGTTGTTGCTGTAGCCCACCAGGGCGGAATCGCCGACATTGAACTGGCGGTAACGTCCACGCACGACCGCCTCTTTGCCCACCAGCGACTGATCCATGATGGTTTCGATGATCTCCGCCCCGGCATCAATGATCGAGTTGCGGATGAGCGAGCGCGTGATCTTGCAGTCCTGCCCGATGGTCGCGTACGGCCCGACGACCGATTCTTCAATCACCGCCGAAGAATGAATATTCACCGGCGGGACAATCACACATGTCGGGCAAGCGAACTGCGCACTATTGTCATTGCCGTTTTCCAACAGGTATCGATTGGTCTCCAGCACCGTCTCCGGCTTGCCAGTATCGCGCCATTCACTCGCCATGCGGGTCACAAACTTGCTGCCGTTGGCGATCATTAAATTGATCGCATCGGTCAGGAAGTACTCTCCCTTGGTTTGAATACGCTTGTCCATCAAATCCTGGCAGGCCTGCATCAACGCCGGGCCATCCGTGAAGTAATACATCCCGATCACGGCTAAACGGTTATCCATGGACGCCGGCTTTTCGACAAACTTCTCAACACCGCCATCCGGATCGACGATGGCCACGCCAAACCGGCGCGGATCGGGCACTTCCCGCACGTAAGCAATGGACTCCGGCGGACCCGCGTTAATTTCCTCCAGATCGGCTTCAAAGTAAGTGTCGCCAAAGACCATGAACACCGGGCCATCCACATAGTCGCGGCACAGCCACAGCGCATGCGCCTGACCCAGCATTTCATGCTGGGTCACATAGCGCGCCTTGAAGCCGTATTGCTGCGACACGTATTTCTCGATCTGGCTGCCCAGATGGCCGACAATGAAAATGTACTCTTCCACATCGAGGCCGCGGAACTTATCCAGGATATGGGCCAGCATCGGCTTGCCAGCCACGTTGATCAGCGGCTTGGGTTTCGTATACGTATGAGGGCGCAGCCGCGTGCCCAGTCCTGCCAAGGGAATGATGACCTTCATAGTTTTCCTTTTCCGTTAGGGTGTGGGGGCTAAGTCGTTGACCGTCGTTTGCTGATCATTCATTAAGCCTGCCAGACAGGGCGGCAGGTGCGGCTAACTGATTTTGGGCTTCTGCGCGTGCCATTCCGTGGCCTGCTCATACGCATGCGCCACATGAATGATCTTCGCTTCACCGAAAGCCGGGCCGTTCAACTGCAACCCGATCGGCAGGCCCTGCCCGTCGAAGCCGCATGGTAGCGAGATACCGCAGATGCCCGCCAGATTTTGATTCAACGTGAAGACATCGCTGAGATACATCTGCAGCGGATTATTGACCTTCTCACCAATCTTGAACGCGGTGGTCGGAGCTGTGGGACAGGCAATGACATCGACTTCCTGGAACGCCCGCTCAAAGTCGCCCTTGATCAACGTGCGGACTTTCTGCGCCTTCAAGTAGTAGGCGTCGTAATAGCCAGTCGACAGTGCATATGTCCCGATCATGATACGACGCTTCACTTCCGAGCCGAAGCCCTGACCGCGCGTCGCCTTGTAGGTGGCTAAGACATCACCACCATCGACGCGTAGACCATAGCGCACGCCGTCGAAGCGCGCTAGATTCGCCGAAGCTTCTGCAGGAGCGATCAGGTAATACACGGGCAGGCCAAAATCGGTGTGCGGCAGTGAGACCTCCCGAATTTCTGCACCCAGTGACTTCATGACTTCGATGGCCTGACGGATCGCCTGTTCCACCTCAGGCTGCATCCCATCGATGAAATATTCGCGCGGCACACCCACGCGCACGCCTTTCAAGCTCGATCGCAGTTGTGTGGTGTAATCGGGCACCTCAACCGGCATGGTGGTGGAATCCAGCGGATCGTGACCCGCAATCGCGCGCAGCAAGATTGCGGCGTCACGCACGTTCTTGGCAAACGGCCCCATCTGATCGAGCGACGAGGCGAAAGCGATCAATCCATAACGGCTCACGCGCCCATACGAGGGCTTGATGCCGACGACACTGCACAGCGCTGCCGGTTGGCGAATCGAACCGCCGGTATCGGTGCCAAAGGCCCCCAGGCACAGATCCGCCGCCGTGGCAGCGGCACTGCCGCCGCTCGAGCCACCGGGCACCCGCTCCAGATCCCACGGATTGCGCGTCACGCCATAGGCCGAATTCTCTGTGCTGGAGCCCATCGCAAATTCGTCGGTGTTGGTCTTGCCCAGAAACACTGCGCCCAACGCGCGCAGCCGCGCCACAGCGGTCGCATCGTAGGGCGGCACAAAACCCTGCAATATCTTGCTACCCGCCGTGGCAGGCATGCCCTGCACGCAAATCACATCCTTGATCGCCAGTGGCACGCCCAACAGCGGAGTATCTTCGCCTTGAGCACGACGCACATCCGCCGCGCGCGCTTGATCCAAAGCGGCATCGCGCGCCAGATACAAAAATGCATGCAGGATCGGATTGAGTTTCTCAATGCGATCGAAAACCGCCCCGGTTAGTTCCACCGAGGTTAGTTCTTTGCGTGCTAATTTGGCGTGGGCTTCATGAATGGTCAGCAGATATGGCATAATCAGTTCGCAGAAATCTCGCACACGAATGCCGCCGCTCGCACAATCCCGATCTCTGTTCGCAGCCTCAGTGAAATTCGTGTACGGAGTCAGGCTTCCAGAATGACGCGTACTTCGAACGAGTCGCCGGCCCGGGCCGGAGC
>JAUQXC010000474.1 GCA_030834825.1 Thermoflexales bacterium | reverse complement strand
GTTTGCCAGTCTTTGCCCGAATAAGCAGCAGGCGAATTTGACTCTGCTCGGTGCCGTGCTATGATCCGGCAATGTTAGGGGACAAATCTTACATAGCTAAAATGCAAACGCGGCAAGATTGCCGCCTACTCAATGTTAGGTGCATAGCTCAGTCAAATCTATAATATGTGAGAGCAAGATGCGACGATTATTAGTTTTCGGGGCCATTGTTCTAGCGATCGTAGTGGTGGTAATCCAGCCAAAATTACCTCAGCTCTTCACTCCTCCCATTCAATATCGCGAAGGCAATCCACAGTTAAATTCACAGGGGGCTTCGCGCTGGCGCCAGTATCAAGACAAAGATATACATTGGCTCAGCAATAACGACCAACCGCTAGAATGGATTGAAAGTATAGCCGCAGACAAAGTCGGCCGAGTCTGGTTTCCATCAGACGGACACGGCCTCTTTATGTTTGACGGTTCTCGCTGGCATCAATGGTGGTTGAGAGATTACGAGTCTATTGGAATTCGGGGCTTAGTTATTATAGATAGCCATGCGTATGGGATTTTTTCTGGCTCAAGCAGAGGTGTTGTAGCACATTTCGATCTGGAGAATATGCGCTGGGATATACCGTGGCAAAAAGATGTGTTGAAAGAAGGCGCCACGTCTCATCAAATCGCGTTAGATTCTCACAATCGCATTTACGTCGGAATGGTTTGGCAGAAGTTAGGAATCTACGATCACGACCACTGGCAAGTCTACGATGTAGACACAAAGTGTGTTGGCGAGTTTCCATATCCGTTCCGCATAGATGCTGTCGATCAACTCTGGGTCGCTATCGGACGAGGAGCCGTGTGCAGGTTCACGGACGGACATTGGATAAAATATCAAATTGGAAGCGCTCAAGACAATGTTAGGAACCTTAGCCCTGATTCGGCGGGGCGATTGTGGATACCCCTAGGCAATAGTTTGATAGTTCGAACGAAAGATAATCGCTGGTACCGAATCGGCGCTGAGCAAATGCCGTTGGATGGTGAGGAAATCGAACAATTAATGGTCGATTCTTATGATCGACCATGGGTATTGACCAATGACAAGTTGGGGGTTTACAATGGTAAATCTTGGAAGACATTCTCGCATGATGAAATGGGGCTGAACAAGTATCGGCCAACCATCTTTCCTAACGGCATGACCATCGACAAATCCGGACACGCATGGTTTGCGAATGGGGATGGTGCAGTTCAACTCACACAAGATGTTGCGCTTGAACCGCTTGCGTCAGATAATTCGGAGTTTTTGAGACTGGCCGAATTATTGTCAGTGGTAGAACAGTAGCAATCGCGTTAAGTCAGTCGCACTCATCACGGCACGCAGCCAAGGTCATGCGGCGATTGAAATCGCACCTTAAAGGCTAAAGCCGTGATGCCCGCCTATGCGGGCGGGTCCGTACCCCGTCCACGCAGAGCCTGCCCTAATACTACTTTGTCAGTTTGATGCGGTACACTTGGGCGCATGGACAAATCACCCGCACTCCCCCATGCACCCAGCGAGCCGTTGCCAGAATTGGACGAATTTCTGAAGCCGTTTCACGCGCTGTTTCGCCGACGTGCGAGCCAAACGGCCATGGAACGGTATCTGTCCGGGCTGTTGACCGAGCATCCCGCCAAGAATTGCGACACACTGGCCGACATCATCCCCGGCACCAACGAACAACAATTGCAGGGGTTGTTGACCCAAATGGTCTGGGATGAGATCGCGCTGAATCAGCGGCGGGTGCAGATCATGTGTGCGCTGCCCACGGAAGGCGACGGCGTTCTGATCATTGATGACACGGGCTTTGCGAAACAGGGCCAGCACTCGGTGGGCGTCGCCCGTCAATATTCGGGCACGTTGGGCAAAGTGGCGAACTGCCAGATCACGGTGAATTGCCATTATGCTGAACGCACCCTCGCGTGGCCGGTGGCGACACGCTTGTACTTGCCGAAGACGTGGTGTGCGGATGCGGTGCGGCGACAGGCTACTCAAGTGCCCGCGGGGCTGACGTTTCAGACCAAAGCCGCCATTGGGTTGGACTTGATCGATCAGGCCAACGCCTGGGACATACGCCATGCCTGCGTGGTCGCGGACGCCGCGTATGGCGATGACCCCGTGTTTTTGAATGGTTTGGAAGTGCGGCGCGAGCGCTATGTCGTGGCCGTGCGCGCAAACTTTAGTGTGGTCCAGTCGCGACAAAGCATGGCCGAGAGCGAACGCGCGGATAACCTGTTGGCCACCCTGCCACGTTGGCACTGGCAAACGATCCGCTGGCGTGAAGGCAGCCGAGGTTGGTTGCGAGCCAAATTCGTGGCGGTACGCTGTTGGCGCGTCGATGGTGACGGCACCCGGCATGTCGGTTGGTTGATCGGCCAACGGCCAACCCGGGGTGACGGCGAGTGGAAGTATTTCTGGAGCAACTTTCCGCTCAACACGCCACTGGCGACTATGGTGGAGTACACGCACCGCCGCTACTGGGTCGAACAATTTCACGAAGAAGCCAAGAGCCTGTTGGGCTGGGATCAATACCAAGGTCGGTTGTGGCACGGCTTCCATCGGCACGCCGCCCTGATCCTGCTGACCTACAGTTTCTTGGTCTGGCTGGAACTGCGCGAACGCGACCAGGTGCACCGGCGAGGTCGCCCGCGGGGCGTCTTTTCCCCCTCGGCGTGATCGCCGTCGCCAATCGTTGGCGGCCATCCATCGCCAAGTCGTGAATCGTTTGCTGAAAACTGCCTTACAAGAGTTCATTCAACAATATCAATTCTTGATCTGACAAAGTAGTATTAGGTCAATCTAAAGATGCAGAACTTACATCGCCATCAAGTATATCTACCCGTGTTCGTGAGTAGAACAGTGCCTTCCAGGGAATTTTTACCATTAGCAGACGTATTCAAGACTCTGGCGGAGGAGGCAGATTCTACGTATTATTCAGGTTAACCAAAGCCGCCTAACACTCAGGCCGGCGGCGTGAAAGAAACTAAG
>JAUQXC010000473.1 GCA_030834825.1 Thermoflexales bacterium | reverse complement strand
CCAGAAATAGCAGCGGGTTAAAAAACGGATTGCCGCTTTGGCCCGCCAGCGCCACACTGCCCTGTTGGCGCAGCACATACCAGCCGTAGATCGTCGGGATCAGCAGCAACCCGTCCAGAAAGTAACGCTGCCAGAACGGCTTGCGCAGCGAGCGCGCTTGCGACCAGCGGAACGTGACAATTGTGTGTCGCGAAGCGCTCAACGCCGGGATCAGCATGGCGAGGATCGCCAGGATGACACCCGCCAATCCATACCACACGGCCGCGGGTGAAAAGACGATTAACAGGCCGTGCCCGTTGGCCAATGACGAATCGAGGAACGATCGCATGCGGCCCATCCACTGCGCCAACGCGCCGCCGGCGGCCAGCCCGATCAGCAAACCCAGCCCGCCAATCAGCAAGCCTTCCAAAAAGTGAATGAACATGACCTGCGCGCGGGTCGTGCCGCGACTGCGCAGCAAAGCGATCTCGCCCTGCCCGCGCTGCACCACCATGGCCGCGATTTGCCCGACGAAGTACAACACCAGCAGCAGCACCGGCACGCTGAAGATCGTCAACACCAGCGTCAAGGTGCGCGCTGCTTCACTGTACGTACGTAACGCAGCGACGGGCGAGGCATCGAGGGTGGTGTTGTTGAGCAGTGCCGTAACGCGCGCTTCAACGGTCGTGACGCCGTCCAGTAAACGCGCCACATCCGCCGTACGGACGCGAGCGCCGTCGAAGACTTGATACCACACCACGGAAGCGAGCGGCTTCTCGAACGAGGGCAGCACTTGTGCCGTGAACGCGGTTTCCGACGACAACAGCACTTCATCAAACGCTTGCGGTTGATAGAACCAGAACGGCTCGCCCGGATTCGCGGCCCGCCACACTCCAACGATCTTCAGCGGAAGCCGCGCACCCTGGCTGCCCTGACCCAGGAGCGAGTAGCGCTCGCCCACCTGTACGCCCAGTTGATCAGCCAGCGTCTGGCTGACCAGCACTTCGACATCAGCCCCGGGCGCAGCTTCGCGCGGAAATTCCCCTTCGACCAGCTGGATGTGATCTTCAAGTCCGCTGATGAAACCCAGCGTCATCCACAACAACGGTTCGCGCCCGACAAAGTTCTGCGCTTCGGCGGCGGGAAACAAGCGGAGCTTATCGGTCTGGGCATGGCGCACCAACGTCGAGAGCGGTAAACCGATCGTGTTGGCCGATTGCCGCGAAAGATATTCATCCAGCGGCCCGTACTTCTCTTGATCGATATTGCCATTCCACGTACCGATATAGCGCCACAGAAAGGCAAACGGTGGGCGGTACGTGCCGGTTGCGATCAACTCGCCCTGCATCAAACGATGCTGGACCGCATCGGCGTAGAGTGGAATGCTGGCCAGGATGCCGACGGCCACCACTAAGCCGACGAGCAAACACGCCATGAGCAAGCGGTGATTCCAGACGCGCCGGGCGGCAATGATCAACAGCGAGAAGAAATTGGAGAGCAAAGAGACACCTCAAACGTGCTGCGTGAGATGCGCTGGACGGCAGGCGTCATTCAACCGTAATAGCATACGCAGAAATTGTCAGCCGTGCCTATCAATTGGCTAACAATTTTTGCAGGTAAAGACCCGTCAGCCGGGCCGGCGCGTGACGACCTTCACTCGTCCAGGTCTTCATCCGGTTCGCTATCTGCGCCCAACAACTCGCGGGCCTCGGCAATGCGGTCCAACGGAACCAGGATGCGCACCTCACCCGTGCCAGCAAAAGTGGGAATGCCCAATACAGACTTCGTTCCATCATAGTCCAATACGGCTGGAATTCCGGCCGTTTCCAAGCGACCTTGAACGGTCTGAGCAGCCAGTAACCCGATAGCGCGAAAGGCTATCCGCCACTCCTCAGCACCGGGTTTCATAGACATAGCGGCCTCCTTTGGGATGAAGCGTGAACGATCAAAAGCATGAACCACCGAGTGCGGAAATAACAGCGCAGTGATGGTTGGACAATTGCACCATGGCCTAGTATAACGGGGTCTGTAGCTTCAACCTGACATCTGCCTGCCAGCAACCGACCAGCACTACTGGCCGCTCAGCTCCTCATTTAGGGAGATCGGCATCAAAAGAAAAAGGGGACACCCGGTAAAACCAGGTTCGCCCCTGGCCTTTTACGGCGATCATTCTAGCACGAGTGGATATTTTTCGCAGGCCTTCGCGTTAAGCCCCCATGGCAAGATATGACCCATTGGGTATTGCCTCCAGTCCCTATCTAGGCCATAATGGAACGGCGGGGGAGTGACTGCGATCAGAAAAGAAAGGCGCAGGTTAACCTATGATCACGGTCGTCGTCGTCGACGATCATCCCATCGTTCGGGCCGGGATGCGATCTGTGCTGGAGGCCGCTGACGATATGACCGTCATCGCGGAAGGCATTAACGGCGCGGACGCCTTGCAGCTCGTCGCTCAACACTGTCCCACCGTGTTGGTCCTGGATGTGAACCTGCCCGATCTCAATGGCATTGAAGTGACCCGCCAACTTCGCGAACAGCACATAGCCACGGCCATTCTGGCCTTGACCGTCCATGACGATAGCCAGACCATCTTCGGCCTGTTGGAAAGCGGCGCGGTCGGTTATGTACTTAAGGATGAGGCGCTGGAAACGCTGGCCCATGCAGTACGCGCCGCCGCCCAAGGTGACAGCTGGCTTAGCCCCGCAGTTGCTCGTCAGGTGGTCCACCGTGCCATTGAACGAACTCCTTCGACGCCGGCACCGGCGCAATCATCAGAGTCGATTTCACTCACCCCCAGTGAACGACAAGTCCTCTCTTTATTGGCTCAAGGCTTAGATAACGCCGCCATTGCCGAGCGCCTGGTCGTCACCAAGCGCACCATTCAGAATCATATCAGCAACATCTATGGCAAGTTAAGTGTCGGCACGCGAACGGAAGCCATGTTATATGCCATTCGCCACGGACTGGTTCACATTCCACCAGCCACTCCCACCGTCGATGCAGGTGATGAATAACGAGTCGCCCCTCTTTCGTCAAGTGTTCTGCAAGAGTTGGCCAATCGAGGCCAGCAGCAGCGTGACCGGGAACTTGACTATTTATGCTAGCTGAGACACCTCATCGGACGCCCCTCTGGCGCAATCTGCTGCTGCCCCTGGCGCTGCCAGTGCCGATGTTTGTGGCCTATGCGATCCTCCTGCAAGTCACCGGCACGCTGTCCAGCCAAGTCTCTGGCCCGGCATTGCTCAATGCTACCGTCGTCGCGTTGACGTTTTGGGGCACGGGGACGCTACTGTTATGGCGGCGTTTCTGGCAGCTGGAGGTGCGGCTCTTCTTCTTATTGATGCAGTCGATTGGCATGGGGCTGTTGTTTTTTCTGGCTTATGCGCAAAGCGCAAACTCTCCTCACTGGATGTCGGTGCTGAGATCGGCCGGCTTCCACTTTGCCGGCACCATCCTGGTTCACTTTTATCTGAATTTTCCGACACGTCTTGGCAGCCCGCGCCAACAGCGAGCGATCATGAGTGCGCTGTACGGATTGATGCTGGGGGCGCTGGCCTGTCGCTTGACGGCCACCCCCCCGGGAATACAGTTGGCCTTTCTTTACAACACGTTAGAGATCACGACTGCCCTGCTCATTCTCGTCTACGCCTATCTGCGCCCGGCCACGCCGGATGCACGCCGCCGGACCAGACTCGTCGTCTTCGGCAATGTGGTCGCGTTCATTCCTACCTTCTTTTTCTACTTGCTGCCGATGATTGCCGGAGCCGTGCACTGGATGCCCGATTGGCTGGTCGGCCCCTTCATCGTCATCGCACCCTTGAGTTATCTCTACGCCATGATCCGCCACAACCTGTTTGGCATCGACCGCGTGCTCAATCGGACGTTGGTCTACGCCATCCTCTCGATCGGTATTCTGCTGCTCTACGCCGGACCACTCCTCTTGATCTATCACTTCCTGCCCGATGATCTCCCTGCGCAGCTCGTCGTCATCACGGCCTTAACCCTGCTGGTGGGCTTGAGTTTTGACTGGACGCGAATCCGAGTGCAGCACGGGGTCGATCGGCTCTTTTATGGCGGGTGGTACGATTACCCGGGTGTGGTTGAAACGATCAGTGACGCTTTGGCGCACTGCACCGATCGCACACAGCTCACCACGGTGCTCACGCAGCAGGTGCCCTCGCTGATGCAACTCCATCTCGGCCAGCTCTGGATTGGGGAACCCGCGGCGCGACCAGCGTTCAAAGTCGTTTTACCACAATTACAGTTCCCACTCTACTTTCAGGGACGGGTACGCGGCCAGTGGACGATTGCTTCGCGCCTTGACGATGAAGACTTCACCACGGCCGATCGTCGCATCCTCAACACACTCGCTCGACAAGCGAAGATCGCGTTGAGCAACATTCTGCTCGTG
>JAUQXC010000472.1 GCA_030834825.1 Thermoflexales bacterium | reverse complement strand
TCTCGGGGGAGTGGTGCATACCTACAAACAAAATGTCTACGGCGAAAACTTCGGCGATCTGGGTCAGGGCCTGCCGAGTGATCGCTTTCTGGTGGAGTGGTGGATCGCATCCGATCGGGTGCAGCAGCGGCACGCCGGGCTGCCGGTGGAACCGCTTGGGCCGGATAGCCCGATCATCAATCACTGTACCGGAGTCACCGGCGATCGCGGCATCACCACGATCGATCTCAACCTCGACGCGCCGATCGTGCGCGTGGAAACTCCGACTGATCTGCAAGCGATCAAGAAGACCAACATGCCCCTGGCACTGGATTGGCGTTTGAAGACGCGCGAGTTGTTTGAAGCATACTTTGCCCGCGGCTACGCAGCGATCGACTTTGTGCGCGCGGGCGAGGTGTGGGGGCCGACGCGGGCCGCGCACAATTGGTACGTGTTGCAACGACCGGCGTCTGAGAAATCTTGATTCACGGGCAAAAGTCACTTGGCCTTCAAGCAATTGTCAGTTGCCGCTTCAATCCTCGCTTATGATGGTAGTGCGGTTATGCCACCGCCAAATTCTTCTGGAGAAAACCTCATGTTCACTCAACCACGATCGCGGCAATTCGGCTTCATCTTCGCGGTATTACTCGCCTCTTGCGCTCTGTTGTTCATCACCTCGCTTACGCTGGCGATCCCCGCTAAGCCAGCCAATACGATCGTTGTCAACCCTGGCGAGTCGATTCAAGCCGCGATTGATGCCGCTAATCCCGGCGACACGATCCTCATCAATGCCGGGACGTATACCGAAAGCCTGACGCTCAATAAAGCCGTTAGCTTGACGGGTGTAAGCAGCACGACGGTGATTATTCACGCCGTGCCCAACGAACGCGTGTTGACAGTGACGGGAAGCATCATTGATACCTCAGTGGTCATCTCTGGACTGACGTTTATGGGAGGCAATGCTGAGGGTGGTGCCACCTGGGAATCTTGCCCGGCCGGTTGTGGTGGGGGCGTGTTGATCACAGAGACGGCTCAACCGGTCATGCAGAATCTGATCGTTACTCGTAATAGTGCCAGTGCCATGGGCGGCGGGTTATATGCCAATGGGCCGCTCAGCCTAACAGGGGTGACCTTCTTCAGTAACACGGCCCAATATGGCGGCGGTGGAGCCTATATCCGGGGAGCCACAAGCATTGTAAACAGTTCCTTTGAAGACAACGCCTGTGTTGGCACTGCTTGGGGCTGCTTTGGCGGGGGATTGAAAGCAGACCAGGCAATTGAGCTACGCAACAGCAAGTTTGTTTCGAATACGGTTGTCAGTGGCGCAGTGAGTGGATATGGGGGAGGCGCATATGGCGACGCTCGAGCGAGCGTCACAAATAGCCAGTTTGAGAACAATCGCTGCCTCAATGAGCTAGTATCCTCGTTTTGCTCGGGAGGTGGTTTATTTGTGATGGAAACTCTGGTCTCAATTGAGACAGGTTTTGTCAATAATTATGCAGCAGATTCCGGTGGTGGAGCTGGCTCAGCGGACAGTGTGTTAGTCCGGAGCCGATTCGAGGAGAATCAATGTGGCACAGGTTGCTTCGGCAGCGGGTTGTTTACCGGTGACGTGACAGCAACCGACACGGTTTTTATTGATAATTCATCATCACTTCACAGTGGGGGCATGGAGGCGACTAATGCAACAGTCATCCGAGGCCTTTTTAAGGGCAACCACAGCCTGAGCAGCGGCGGTGGGTTGCGCGCCGAGCATGTTGTCGTAACAGGAACATATTTTATTGATAATGTTGCGGGGTTTGGCGGTGGATTATATGCTCGTTATTCTGGCCGTATTGTCAATGCGGTATTTGCAGGCAACAGTGACGGCGGTTATGCGGCCGCTATTCGGGTCGGGACAGGCCCGCTAGAGGTCGTGCACACCACCATCGTCAGCCCTACTTTGGTCAATAGCGCGGCGATTAAAGCCTCGGGTGGCGGAACGATCAATATCACTGACACCATCATCGCCAGCCATACGCTCGGTATTGAGAGCTTGGCTGGGACGATCAATGAGGATTATAACCTCTTCTTTGGCAACACAATCAATGTCTCGGGGACTGTTAGTGGCGGCACGCATGATGTTTTCGGCAATCCTCACTTTGTCGATCCCGCTAACAACGATTACCATATTGCTCAGCCCTCGGCGGCGATCAATGCCGGTGTGGATGCCGGTGTCTACACCGACCTGGACGGCAACGTGCGGCCAATCGGCGGCGGCTTCGACATCGGAGCGTATGAAGCAATCAACGTGATCACGCCCATCACTGGCTTGACGGCTGTGAATGATAGTCCTACCCAGTTCGGCGAAGAGACGATCCTGGTCGCCTTCGTCCAGGCGGGTGATCAGGTGAGTTACCTTTGGGACTTCGGCGATGGATCGGCGCCAGGCACCTACCAGTCCGTCACGCATACTTATCCGGCGGTGGGAATTTATACAGCCACCGCCACCGCTCAGAACAGTGTGAGTGTGATGACGGCTACCACCCGCGTGACCATTACGGATGTGCCCCTTAGCGGCTTGGCTGCCACGAACAGCAGCCCGACAGCTATCGGCGATGTGACGATTTTGACTGCGACGATCAACGCGGGCAGCAATGTAACCTACACTTGGGACTTTGGCGATGGTTCAGCGCTAGCGCTGGGCTCGGTGGTTACACACACTTATCCTTTTAGCAACACATCCTACTTCACGGCAACGGTCACGGCTATGAACTCGAGTAATGCGCAGTCTGCAACGACGATGATAATCATTATCCCCACACGCGTCTACTTGCCGGTAGTGGTCAGATAAATCAACTCTTCTAGATCAGATAATAGTTCCGGGCGGGGATGCCGAAACTAGGAAACGTGACACTTTAAACTCAGCGCGCCCGGCAATATTAACGGGGCGCGCTGAGTTGTTGATACTGAACGTTCTAGCGGATCACGAGCGGCAGATAGACCCGGCTAAACACGGCAAAGCTGCGATCGATCGTCGGTGCGGCGAAGTAGTTGACATCGCCCGCTTGCGAGGTGCGCAGTGTGCAGGTGCCCGCTCCCACCAGCGTGACGCGATTTCCACTGATCGTGCAGACACTTGGAGTGAGCGACACGATCATTATCGGTAGATTGGACGACGCACTCGCCGTGACCGTGAAGGGCGGATCGTTGAGCGCATGATCGGCGATCGAGTCAAAGGCAAGCGTTTGATTCAGGCGTCCCAACATGGTGGGACCCCAGGTACCGGGCACATTGTAGTAGGAACCGGTTGGCCACACCGTATCATCGCCGGTGAAGTTGCGCCAGTAATGCGAGACCTTCAGCTTGACGAGATGATTCCATCCGCCCAGTTGGGCCTCGTCGATGCGCAATTCGGCGTTCCAACGCCCGTTGGGTGTATCCTGGCTGACGGCGGCCGTCAGGCCGCTGGGGATAGGATCGAGCGGGAAGCCGCCTGCGCCATCACCGCGCACTGTGAAGGGTACACCATCACGCCCGACGAAGAAGCCAAGATCGCTTGCGGTGGCAAACGCTCCACCAGAGTTGTCGACGTCGGCACGAATGCCGGCAAAACTATCGGTGCGTGAGCCGAGCTGCAAGCCGCTAAAGCAGAGCCACATGGCTCCGCCCGCGTGCGCAAAGTAAACCTGCGCGGCACTGATCACACCCGTGTAACGCAGCGTGATGGGATCGCGTTCGTTGTTGTAACCGGGATCGGCGCAGTTGCCATCGAGGGTAGGCGCGCCGCCATCGGCCACGTGCTTGGGCGCAATGGTGACGCGCGTGGTCGCCGTTGAGGTGAGACTGCTGCTATCGGTGGCGATGAGCTGTACGTCGTAAGTGCCGGGTGGCAAATTGAACAACGTGAATTGTTCGCCGTTGCCCGTTTGAGTGATCGGTCCAGTGATGTTCCACTGCAAGGCCGTGCCGCTTAACGGGCCGTCTTCGGCATCGTAAGCGTCGCCGTGCAAGACAACAATTTCACTTTGTTGGGCCGAGGTGATCATCACCGAGTTCAGCAACCGACTGCCTCCGTCGAAGATCGCGGCCTGCGGCGCGTGTTGAGCTACGCTGAACGGGGTCGAGGTTGCGACCGCCGTGCGCAGCCCATCGCTGGCTAGCACTTGCACCCGCGCCTGCGCACCGCCGGGCAAGCCGTCATTGAGCGGTACGACCAGTTGAGTGCCTGCCAGCGCCGTCGCGAGTGAGATCCAGGTCGCGCCGTTATCGGGGCTGTAGCGCACTGTGTAGAGCACGGTGTCGCCATCGGGATCACTGCCCGTCCAGCGGATCGTCATAGCGTCGGTGAAACTACCACCAGATGGACCGGTGAGGTTGACGCTGGGTGGATTGGGGCCGGACGTGATCGAGCCGACCGCTGCGCTATCTGATAAGCGTACGACAGCGATACGGGTGGGCGTGCTCGCGGATGAGTAGAACACCCAGTTCATGAAGGCGCGCGTGGTCGAGTTGCCCGCTTCATCTTCACCCTCATAAATGCGCAGCGGCGCGCTGCCGATGACGTTATCCAGTGCGTCATAGACACGTACCTCGTAGGTGGTGGTCAGTTGAGTGGTGGCGATGATCTGATAGATGGCATTTGATTCCAAGGTGCCGCTCACTTGATATGCATGCCCCACGTAAACGCCGGTCGAAGAGAACACGCCTGCGACGATCAACGTATTCGAAGGCGCGTCGGGGCGCTGAGGCTGATCGGGTGGGGCGAGCAGCGGGCCGCCACCGATCGCGTTGTGGATAGCGCGCCAGGTGTAGTCCGACGTCCAGCGCGGTTTAGGCGTCTCCAAACGATGTGCGTAAGACATCAAGTCGCCGGTATCCGCCGGGAGCAAGAGTTGATTGGTGATGCGATCGTAACCGAGGTGGCTGTTCGCTCCAACATTGTCCAGCTGGCACGTGGGATAGGGATAGCCACCGTCGACACCCGCCGGATCGCCAAGGGGACAATTAACATGCCCGCGCCCGAAAGCGTGACCGATCTCATGCGCCAACGTCGTGCCCCCGCCGGGCACGTTGGTCGTGAAGCTGCCCGCTGGATTTTGGAAGGTAAAGTACAACAATGAATTACCACCCTGCAGTCCGTTGAGGGGACGCGTCGGATGATCGGGCGCCATCGTCACGCGGATCGTGTGGGCGCAGCCGTTGAGGTTGCCGTCAAATAGATAGCGGACATTGCTCCAGAAGATAAGCCAGCCGCTGTCGTCGTCACTGGTGCTGAGCGAGTAGGGATCGGAATCCCACAAGTACCAGCGGGGTTTCATCAGCAGCGGGCCGCCCCGATAGAAGACACGCAGATCGTTCGTCGGCAGCAATGAACGAGCGCGTTCGAAGAAGGAACGATCGTCGCGCCGATCGCTGTGTGACGCGATGGTGGAACCGCGCACCGTGGCCACCGGCACCAGATCGAGACAGACCGAGGCTTGCGGGCTAAAGGTGACGACGCGCTGCGAAGCATTGTTGGCATAGTTGGTTTCCGCATAGCTGCGATTGGGGTTGATCTCGCCGCGCAGCGTGACGGTGCCGGTGGTCCAATCGCTGGGCAGGCGGAACCAATAGCTGCCGGCCCACTGTGTCCGATCGGCCGGGGTGTTACCCAATGGCCGATAAAAATTCGTCGGCATCAACGGCGAACCCGGTAGCTCGACGCCACTGCGAAAACCGCGTAACACAGCCACCGGATGCAAATCGGCGATGCTGGTGAGGCCGGCACTGCTGCTGGCGATGCGGCCATACACACGCACGAAAGTTTCTTTGCCGCGCACCATTTCCGTCACGCCACCGGTGCCGTTCTGCACGGTCTGAATCACTTCGATGGCTTGTTCGTTGCCGGTGAGATCCAGTGAGACGGCTGTGGCCGCCGTCGAGAGACGATAGATGTTGGTAAAGTCATTCCAGAACAAATAGCCGCCATGGCTGACCAGTGAGAGGGGGGAACCCATATTGGCCACAATGGGAGTTCCCGTGCCACCTGTATTGGCCATCCGTTGTAACGGGCCGGAACTGGAGCGCCATTCATGCCAATAGAGGTTGGCACTATCGACGGCCATGACTGCCACTTGCGGATTGCCTGTGCCATCGATCGTTGTCAAGGTCGCCACACCGCTGGTCGGAGTTGTGACAGGCGCGGACTTGAGATAGACCGTGCTGGCCGAGGCATCCTTCTCCGACCAGTAAACTTTGCCATTGCCCAACACGAAGCCCTGTCCGCGGCCGAGGGGACTGACGAATACCTCCGGGCTGGTGATCCGATCGCGAAAGATCGTGTTGGCATATCGCAAATAAACGGAGCCGGTACCATCGGCGACCAGTTGACTGATAGTGCCTGCCCCGTACGTGGCGGCATAGTTAAATACCGTTGTGCCCGTGCCGCTGCCGTCTTTGGGAGCGCGGCGGAGGAGCGAATTTTCACTCCAATAAACCTGCGTGTTATCCACTGTGATCCAGCTATAGGCATAGGTGGTTATCGCCATCGTCGCGATGATTTCCGGCGTATCGCTGGTGGTTGCGCCGCGCGGCAGCCGCACGACCTTATTGTTTCCCGTCAACCAGTACACGTAGGATTCGTCGACGGCGATATTTTGCGACATGACCTGATCGGACTGGCAGGTTGCGGGGTAATAGAGATTGCGCAGTGGACCACCGCCGGTCGGTAAGCTGCGCACACGGCTGCGTTCTGGATTGAATTCGCCGCCGCAGGCCGAGTGGTAGTACAACAGGTTATCTTTTAATGCGAGACCATAGATCCCACTTTCCGGATCAGTGTGAAATGTTTCCGGGGTGTCGGTGGGCAGGGCGGGTGCTGATTCTTCCGGCGCTTGCGCCCTGACCGGTGCGGGTACCATTTCACCTAGCATCGCCGCTATGATCACGAACACGAGTCCTATATGAGTCAAAATACGACGTGACATCTTGCCTCCCTTGAGCAGAAATCAATGTGCCATTTGACGATCACAGATGGCCGGTTGTCCGCGCTACGCTGCACGGCCTACGGCTGAATTGAAGAGAGGGTATCACCCCGGCGTCTACACTTCGTCTACACTGCTCGAGCGGCGTGTGGACGCCGTGTTGGACACAAACGGTGGCGACGCATTGATTGGTTGCGGCACTGGGCAGGATATGGTACATTTGAAACGGCCTTCACGAGCAAACGCGCCCTGGTCAATTGGGGGCGCGTTTGTGTTGTCAGGAGACAGACTTCCGAGGTTTCCGGCGAACCAGAAGTTCGTACAACTTCAGAAGTCTCAGGAGATCAATTATGGCCTTCCGCGATCTACGCGAGTTCGTCCAACTACTGGAACAACGCGGCGAGTTAGTCCGTATCAAGGCGCAGGTCGATCCCGAACTCGAGATCACTGAGATCACCGATCGGATCAGCAAGGGCTTGGCGGCCCAAAATAAGGCGCTGCTCTTTGAGAACGTCAAGGGTTCAGTTATGCCGGTGCTGATCAACGCTTTTGGCAATGCCGCGCGCATGGCTTGGGCGTTGGGTGTGGACGATCTGGAAGAACTCAATCACAACCTCGCCAGGACGATCGATCTCAAACTGCCACAAGGCTTGAAGGCCGCGCTCCATCGTGGACGCGATCTCTTCGGGGTGTTGAAATCGGTCGGACTGGGGCCGAAGGTCGTGAGCCAGGCACCCGTGCAGGAAATCGTCCTCACCGGCGATCAGATCGCCCTCTCGCAATTGCCCATCCTCAAATGCTGGCCGCTCGACGGCGGCAAATACATCACCTTGATGCAGGTCATCACGCGCGATCCACTGAGTAACATTCGGAATGTGGGCATGTATCGCCTGCAAGTGAAAAACGATCACACGTTGATGATGCACTGGCAGCGGCACAAGGGCGGCGCGGAACACGAAAGAGTGGCCTACGAAGAAAAGAAACCGCTCATTCCCTGCGCGATCGTCCTGGGCGGCGATCCGGCGGCGATGTGGTGCGCCTCAGCGCCGCTGCCGCCCAACATTGACGAGTATCTGCTGGCGGGTTATCTGCGCGGCCAGCCGGTGGAGTTCATTAAGTGCGTGACGCAACCCATCGAAGCGCCCGCCAATGCCGAAATCATTATCGAAGGCTACGTCGATCCCAATGAGCACGAGGTCGAAGGTCCGTTTGGCGACCACACTGGGTTTTATACCCCCGCCGATCGCTTCCCGGTCTTTCACGTCACGGCGATCACGCACCGGCGAAATCCGATCTATCCGACGACGGTGGTCGGCAAGCCGCCGATGGAAGATTACTGGATGGGTAAAGCGACCGAGCGGTTGTTTCTGCCGCTGCTCCAACTTTTTCTCGGCGAAGTCGTCGATTACAACATGCCGGCCGAGGGCGTCTTCCACAATCTGGTCATCGTGTCGATCAAGAAGCGCTTCCCCGGTCATCCGCAGAAGACAATGTTCGGCATTTGGGGGTTGGGGCTGATGATGCTGACCAAGGCCATCATCGTGGTCGATGCCGACGTGAACGTGCACGATCTGCACGATGTGATGTGGCGCGTGCTGGGTAACGTCGATTGGAAGCGCGATGTGACGATCGTGGAGGGCGCGGTGGATCAACTCGATCACGCGGCGGTGCGCGATTCGCTCGGCGGCAAGATTGGCATTGATGCCACAGCCAAAGGTCCGCAGGATGGGCATCCGCGCGGCTGGCCGACGGAGATTGAGATGGAGGCGGCGGTGAAAGAGATGGTCGAGCGACGGTGGAGAGAGTATGAGTTGTAAGGGATGGGGGCGGAGGGATGAGGGATGAAGCAAGAACAGCCGCGTCAGGACCTGGGGAAACGCACCAAAGATTTTGCCTTGCGAATCATTCGGATGTACGCAGCGCTGCCCAAGACCACGGAAGCGCAGGTGATTGGCAAGCAAGTATTGCGTTCTGGCACATCCGTGGGAGCACATTATCGAGAAGCCCGCCGGGCTAAGTCTGATGCCGATTTTATCAGCAAGCTGGAGGGTGCTTTGCAAGAATTGGATGAAACGATCTATTGGCTTGAGCTGTTGTCAGAATCTGGTATTGTCAAAGCTGAACGGCTAAAGCCGCTAGTGGATGAGTGTGAAGAACTCACGGCCATGTTTGTTACGATGGTTAAGAACGTCAAGAACCGAAAATGACTGATTCTTCCGCCCTCATCCCTCATCCCTCATCCCTTCACCGACTGATTGTTGGAATATCGGGCGCCTCCGGCGTCATTTACGGCATTCGCTTGCTGCAAGTCTTGCAGCAGGGCGGCGAGCTTGAAACGCATCTGGTCTTGAGCGCTGCGGCCAAGGCGACCATCGCGCAGGAGACAGATTGGAAGATCAGCGAGGTGGAGGCGTTGGCCTCGGTGGTACACAATCCCCACGACATCGGCGCGAGCATCGCGTCGGGCTCGTTCGCGACGCTGGGGATGGTGATCGTGCCATGCTCGATCAAGACACTGTCGGCGGTGGCGAATTGCTACTCGGCCGATCTCATGGCGCGTGCGGCGGACGTGTGCTTGAAGGAAGGCCGCCCGTTGATTCTGTGCGTGCGCGAGACGCCGCTGCATGTGGGGCATCTCCGCCTCATGACGCAGGCCGCTGAGAGCGGCGCCACGATCCTGCCGCCGGTCCCGGCCTTCTACGGCAACCCGACCACGCTCGACGAGATTGTCGATGGCACACTCGGGCGCATTTTGTTGCGGCTGGGTATTGATAACGAATTGTATGCGAAGTGGAAGGGCATGAATAAAGCGTGAAACGTAAAACGTAACAAGCAACATTACGTTTTACGCATTACGTTTTACGATCCATGAAACAAATTCGCGCGTTTCTCGATCTGATCAAATTCGAGCATACCATCTTTGCCTTGCCGTTTGCCTATTTGGGCATGGTGCTGGCTGTCCGCGGATTGCCGACGTTCCAGCAGTTTTTCTGGATCACGGTGGCGATGGCCGCCGCGCGCACGCTGGCGATGAGCTTCAATCGCCTGGCCGATCGGCACATCGACGCCCGCAATCCGCGCACGGCCAACCGTCCCATTCAAACCGGCCAGATCAACGTACAGACGGTCGTGATTGGTTCGATCGTGTCCGTGCTGGTCTTGACGCTCGCCGCGTGGCAGTTAAACGAACTTACGCTAAAATTGCTTCCCGGCGCCAGCGTGTGCCTGTTAGGCTACGCCTACACGAAGCGGTTTACCTGGCTGTCCCATTTTATTTTGGGTTTCACCGACGGTCTGGCTCCCATGGGCGCGTGGGCGGCGGTGCGCGGCTCGCTCTTCACCCTGGCCGATCTGCCCGCGTGGCTGCTGCTCTTCACGGTGACCTTGTGGATCGCGGGCTTTGATCTGATCTATGCCTGCCAGGATACGGAGTTCGATCGGGCGGAGAAGCTGCACAGCATTCCGGCCCGGTGGGGCAACGCCGTGGCCCTGCGCGTGGCCCGCATCTGCCACGCGATCACCGTCGGGCTGCTGAGTGCGATCGGGTTGGCGATGAACCTCGGCCCCGTGTATGGGATCGGCGTCGCTATTGTGGCGGCCCTGTTGATCTACGAGCATTCACTGGTCAGACCGAACGATCTTTCCAAAGTAAACGTAGCCTTCTTTAACGTGAACGGCTATATCAGCCTTACCATTTTCGTCGCCACCATGTTGGCCTTAACCATCCCGCGATAAGGGCTGCGTCAGCAGCGCTTCGCGACAAGCCAAAGGAGACCTATGTTTCACAAGACCATGATCGTCCTCGTCCTGTTCGTCGTGCTGTTGAGCGCTTGCGGGGGCGCAGCCCCAGCCGGGCAGGAAGATCCCACGCTGAAAATCGCCGTGCTGCCGATCCTGGATGCGCTGCCAATGTACGTGGCCGAGAGGCAGGAGTATTTCAAAGAAGCGGGTATCAAAGTCGAGTTTGTGCCGGTCGCTTCGGCGGCGGAGCGCGATCAGGTCATGCAGGCCGGGCAGGTGGACGGCATGATCAACGATCTCACCTCGACCGTGTTCTACAATAAAGACGAGCAGAAGATCGCCGTGGTGCGTTTTGCGCGCACGGCCGCGCCGGGCGAACCACAGTTCTCACTGCTGGCGGCCAAGGACAGCGGCATCACCTCGCCCGATCAACTGAAGGGCGTCGAAATTGGCATTTCGCAAGGCACCGTCATCGATTATCTGACGCAGCGGATTCTTGAAAATGCGGGCCTCCAGGCCGACGAGATCAAATCCATCAACGTGCCTGCCATCCCCGATCGGTTGCAGCTGCTCAACGAAGGCAAATTGAAAGCCGCCGTCTTGCCCGAACCGGCGGCCACGCTGGCCGAGCAGGGCGGCGCCATCCGCGTGATCGACGATGGCAGTTTGCCGTCCGTGGGCACCAGTGAGATTTCGTTCAGCCTCAACACCCTGAAGAGCAAGCCGGAGACGGTGAAGAAGTTCCTGGCCGCCATCGAGCAGGCCACCGCCGACGTGAATAACGAACCGGCCAAATGGGACACCCTGCTTACCGAAAAGAAATTGGTGCCTGCGCCGTTGATCGGCAAGTACGCGCTGCCCAAGTTCCCCACGGCTTCAGTGCCCAGTGAGGCGCAGTTGAAGGACGTGATGGCCTGGATGCTGGACAAGGGGCTGATCAAGGCAGAAGTGCCGTACAGCCAGTTGGTGGATGCGAGCTATCTGCCCAAGTAAGCTAACGAGTAATGAGTAATGAGTAAAAGGCTCGTTGCTCGTTGCTGGTTGCTCGTTACATGATGATCAACTTTCGTAACGTCACTTTCGCCTACGCCAACGCCCAGCCTGTCTTCGATGGGTTCAACTGGTCGATCGGGCGGGGAGAAGCGTGGGCCGTCATCGGCGGATCGGGCAACGGCAAGACGACGCTGCTGATGATGTTGGCTGGATTGCGGGTGCCGACCTCCGGCGAAATCAACGTCGAAGACCAAGTGATCGATCGGCCGCGGCCGCGCACCGGCCTGGTCTTGCAGGAGTATGGTCTGCTGCCCTGGGCGACGATCAAGCAGAATGTCTCGCTGGGTCTGAAGGTGCGCAACTTCTATGGCCCCGATGGACGTCACGCGCCGGTGGAGCACGTCGTCGGCCCGATCGAGCCGCTGGTCGAGAAATGGCTGAAGCGCCTGGGCATCGAAGCGATGCGCGATCGGTTTCCGGCGCAGTGCTCCGGCGGACAGCGGCAGCGCGCCGCGATTGCGCGGACGTTGGTGCTCGATCCCGATCTGTTGTTGATGGACGAACCCTTCGCCGCGCTCGATGCTGCGACGCGCGAAGATTTGCAGAACCTCACGATCGAGCTGCAGCGCGAACAAAATCTGACCTTGATCGTCGTGACGCACAACATCGAGGACGCGGTGTTTCTGGGGCTGAAGATCCTGGTGCTGGATCAGCCGCCGCACACGGCGCCAATCGTCATCGACAATCCACAAGCGGGCGAACCGGGTTATCGCTTGCAGCCGGCCTTCTTTGAAAAGTGCGCACAGCTGCGCGAATCCCTAACGCATTACTCGTCAGTGCGAAGTACCCCGGTGGGGCTCGTTCATTCTCATGCGTAAACGCGATCTGCTCATCACTTCTCTCATCGTGCTGCTGGTCTGGCAGCTCATCGCCATGCTGATCCAGCGTAACATCCTGCCCACGCCCATCGCCGTACTGCAAGCCTTCGTGGAAAACCTTGGCGAGATTGCCCGACACTTCATTGCCAGCGGGTTCCGCGTGATCGTCAGCATCGTGATTGCGGTCTTTCTGGCCGTGCCCGCAGGGTTAGGCATGGGACAGATTCCACAGCTCGATCGCATCTTCTCGCCCTTGGTCTACCTCACCTATCCCATTCCCAAGATCGTATTCTTTCCGATCATCCTGCTGTTCCTCGGCCCCACGGAAGCCGCCAAGATTCTGACCATCGTGTTGATCCTGTTCTTTCAGATTCTGGTGCCGGTGCGTGACGAGTCGCTGAGCTTGCGGCCCGAGTTGTTGAACTCGGTCAAGTCGCTGGGGGCCGGGCGGCGCGCCCTGTTTGGCTTCGTGTATTTGCCCGCGGCGCTGCCCATCGTGTTGACGACGGTGCGCCTCAGCGTGGGCACGGCGGTGGCCGTGTTGTACTTCACCGAAGTGACGGCGACGTATCTGGGATTGGGTTACTACATCTTTGTCACCTCGGGCACGTTGTTCGACTATGCGGCGACGTATGCGGGCGCCATCGCGATGGGATTGTTGGGCCTGCTGTTGTACTTCTTCGTCGATTGGCTGGAAAAGCGGCTGTGCCCGTGGAAATTTGC
>JAUQXC010000471.1 GCA_030834825.1 Thermoflexales bacterium | reverse complement strand
TATCGGCTGACGGCCTCGGCCACAGCGCCGGACTTGAGCGGCTCCTCGATCAGCATCTATTATGCAGGACGCGATGTGCCGCCGGGTGAAGAGAACTGGCTGCGGATTTATTATTGGAACGGCACATTGTGGCGGCAGTTGCCCACGACCTTGGATGTCTATCACAACTTCGCCTCGGCACCCACGCAGGGGCCAGGCCTGTATGCCCTCCTGTCGAGCCTCGAGATACCACTGTATGGACCAGGCTGGGATCTGTTTGCCTATCCAGTGCAGGCCACACCGTTGGTGACGCAGGCGCTGGCCTCTATTGATGGCTACTACTCCACAGTGTATTGGTACAACGGCAGTGATTTGGCTGATCCTTGGAAAGTCTATGATGTGAACGTGCCGACGTGGGTGAACGATTTGAGTGCGTTAAAATTTGGCGAAGCCTATTGGATCAGCCTTACTCACTCGATTACACTGTCCCTGAACGGTGGCTCAACTTCGTCACCGAATCGGAGTATGAATGTTCAAAGCCCGCCAGCCACGTTCTATGGTTCTGTGCTGGCTGGCCCAGGCTTCACGCCCACACCGGGAATGTCAGCGACAGCGTGGATAGATGGCAAGCTCTGCGGTCAAGGCACCACGCTGCAAAATGGCGATGAAGTTGTCTACAGCATTAATGTCTTAGCAGATGGCCCAGGCGGCGCGAATGGATGTGGTGCACCGGGCCGTAATGTAACGTTCAAGATCGGATCTCAGTTCATAAATGCAGTTCATGAATGGGATAACAATCGACTGTGGGAATTGGCGCTCGGTGCTCAGTATCGTGTCTATCTGCCGTTGGTCAGAAAAAATTAGTCGCATTCAAACAAAGCTTGCACTTGGAGACGGCTGGCGACGAGAAAGCAGTGCGAATGGCGGGCCAATACGATCCGCGTAAAGAGATCGTCGTCCTTGTCGATGATGGCAGGGGCGGATCGTCTGTGTATCAAGTCGGCAAGGAGCAGTTTCGGGGTGTTGGGTAGTCAAATTCAGTTGGTAAACTTCACGCATTGACAGACACATTTGTACCTTCGCTTCTCCTCCCTACGTTGTGGCGCTAGACTGAAGGATCATCTCTTTCGTGCCCCGTTTTGACAGACTTTTTGCATTGCCTATAATCAGAGTTATAGGCTATACAAAAATAAAATCTAAGCAAATGCCCATCAACACTATGTATTGCCCAACTCGATTTGAGAAGAAAGGGGGTGGAAATTAACTGAGACTTTCGGCGGCTTGGTCCCTTTCCCGATGCCAATACGCGGCGCGTGCGATGGCGGCGGCTCGCAGATTGGCTTCACGTTCGGCCAGGCGTGCGGCCGGATCACCGCGATAATAGTCCGCTGGGCACAGATACTGCAAGGCAGAATGCGGACGGCGGTGGTTGTAGTACTCGCGATAGTCGAGCATGATGGTGCGCGCCTCATACAACACCGCCTCGGGCTCAATGGGTAGTTCTTCGCGGAACGTCCGATGGACGCGCTCATCGAGGCCATTGGATTGCGGGTGATAGGGATGCGTGCGCACATCCGTGGCGCCGACGGCGTGCATGAATTGCACCCAATCGTGGCCGACGAACTGCGGACCGCCATCATGTACGATTTGCGGTTCGCCCGGCAGGCGCGGGCGGCCCGCTAAGGTGTCCAGTGCGC
Organism: Thermoflexales bacterium; assembly: GCA_030834825.1. Taxonomy (GTDB): domain Bacteria; phylum Chloroflexota; class Anaerolineae; order Fen-1058; family Fen-1058; genus Fen-1058. The sequence goes on along the minus strand of JAUQXC010000471.1, from coordinate 12,782 downwards.
GTTGCACGGCCCGTTCCACGGCATCGGTCTTGGCGGTGAGTAAGAGTTCGCAGTGCACGAGATAGCGACTGTAGGCATCCAGGATGTCGATCATCCAGAACCATTGGTCATCGAACCACCACATGGTCAAATCGGTGTGCCAACGCTGATCGGGATGGTCCGCGACTGGTGGCCGCACTAACGGCTCAGGTGCCGGCGCGCGGCGGCCCAGCAACTGATGGTGATCGAGAATGTCCCGTACCATCCAAGGTCGCAAAAATGCCTTGTTTTCAGCCATGAGCGCGTACGCGAGGCGCTTGTAGCCGAGCAATAGATGGCGGTGGGCGCCTTGGACGACACACTCCATTTCTTGCGGCGTCGGCGGCAGGGCGGTGTGCGCGGGCACCACAACCCGATCCGCTAGCTGCTGCTGCTGAGTACGCTCTTGCCAGCGATACGCTACGCGAGTCGCTGAGGAAAGTCCCAGATCCGTCAAAATCGCCGCCAGACTGCGGCCGGGACACAGTTGTTGAGCGCGCGCGATGGTGTCCAAGATGGTCGCTTTTTCGTCCGCCGAGTATCGTCGCCGGGGCGCTACACCTGCACCCACCGCAGGTGCGGTGTCGCCAACGCCCCTTTTTTAGTTGCAGATTCTCGGCGCTGAGTTCTGCGATGACGGCTTGTAGGCGTTGCACTTCGGCCAGTAACTGTTCTTCGGCTGGGCGGACTCTCTTCCGACCGCGCGCCTGCCCCGTCAACGCTTTCAGGGCGGCGTGATCGGCCTGCCGTTCCCATTGATAGAACAGGGTCGGACTGATCTGGTACTGCTCGCAGACCTGGCTGATGCTCAGGTTGGTGTGACGGCCCTCCTTAGAGAATCTGGAGTTTCGTGTCGGCCGAGAACTGTCGCCGGGGCTTGCGATTGTTTGCGCTCACGGGAGCACTGCACCGCATGTGTGAGGCAGCTCCTGTGTGATCATTGTACTCCGATTCGATCTCGCTGAATCATGCGGTTGGAGCAGCCGAAAAGCATCAGTTAATTTCAGGTCGGTTTCTTCTCATTTCGTCTTGCGCGATACAACTATACCCCACAAGCACTTGTCCCGACTCCAACAAGTATAGAATTGATCTCATCCCACGCTGATTGTCGTGTCTCACACACATTGTCAGATCTATGAAGCCGTAACCTTTGATTGTCTCGCAGATAGATCTGACGAGGGCATGATTTTGTCTCTTGATATTCGTCGACTGTAGGTCCATAATTGGTTATGGAATTGCCTCATTCCGCAACCAAATCGAGGAGCTCAACCGTGCACCGGACCTTGCGCGTCGATAAATTCCAGCGATTGGTGACGGAAGTAAGTGTTGTAGAGCTCAGCGTAATGCCCGCCCGCAGCCAACAAAGCGAGGTGGTTGCCCTCTTCAATGATCTGCCCGCGCCGCAGCACGATGATGCGATCGGCATGGCGAATGGTGGACAGGCGATGGGCAATGATGATGTTGGTCCGCCCCCGCATCACTGTATCCAGGCCCTCTTGAATCAGGGTCTCCGTCAACGGATCGATGCTGGCCGTCGCTTCATCCAGAATGAAGATCGCGGGATCTTGCAATAGGATGCGGCCCAGCGCGACCAGCTGCCGCTGCCCCATCGAGAGGCTGCTGCCCCGTTCGCCGACTTCTGTGGCCAGACCTTGCGCCAGGCCCGTCAGCCAGTCGCCGCCGCCCACGTGTCGCGCCGCGCGTTCCACTTCCTCGTCAGTGGCATCTGGCCGGCCATAGCGGATGTTCTCGCGCACCGTGCCTTCAAACAGGAACGGCGTCTGCGTGACGAGACCGAGTCGAGTTCGATAGTCGGCCAGATCGAGCGTCCGGATGTCAGTCCCATCGATCAGCAGGCGGCCACCCTGAAATTCGTAGAAACGTACGATCAGCCGCGCCAGCGAACTCTTGCCCGATCCGGTATGACCGACTAACGCCAGTGTTTCACCCGCGTGGATGGTGAGCGAAAAGTCGGTCAAAATTGGCTCACCGGGCTTGTAGGCAAAAGCGACACGATCGAATTGAATCTCGCCGCGCACGATCGGAAGTGGGCGATTATCGGTTTGCACCACGCGCGGCTCGGCATCCAGCAGCGCGAAAACGCGTTCGGCCGCGGCCAACCCGATCTGGAACTGGCTCCAAAACGAGGCGATGCTGGTGACGGGAAACCAGAACAGTCCCAGCCCTTGAATGAACAGATACCAATCGCCGGGCGTGAGCGCGCCGCTTTGGACGTTGAGGCCGCCCACATACACCAGCAGCGCGGTACCAATCCCGGCCAGCACGTTGAGGATCGGGAAAATGGCGCTGAACGTGTAACCCGTACGGCGATTGATCCGGAACGATTGCTCGTTGACATCCACGAATTCGTCGTAAACAGCGGCCTCCTGGCGGAAGGTCTTGGCCACGCCGATGCCGCTCACGGTTTCCTGGATGTGCGCGCTGACTTCGGCGCTGACGCGGCGTGACTGCGTAATCGTGTTACGGGCGATGCGCCGAAATGTCAACGCGGCAAAGACGATGAAGGGCGCCAACGCCAACGTAATCCACGCCAGTGTGGTATTGACGCTGAACAAATAGGCCATTAGCAACACGACGAGCAACAACTGGCTGAACAGGTCCATCGTCAGTGTGACGACTTGCGAGAAAGCCTGCGTATCGGAGTTGACGCGGCTGACGATCTTGCCCGAAACAAATTGATCGTAGAACGACAGGTCGCGTTTGAGCACGGCGTCGAAGGCGTCTTCGCGCAGCTTCAGCACCACCGCTGCCACAGCCCGCGACGAGAACGAGCGGCGCACAAAGTTGAAGACCCACGCCAGCGAACCGATCGCCGCGATCAGGGCAGCGCTGTGCACCAGGTCTGCCTGCCCGGCCGCCAGTTGATCGAGCGTGCGCGAGATGAGGATCGGCAGGCTGACATCCAGCAGCGCTTGCAGCACAACCGCTCCAGCCACCAGCAGCATGCGGCCGATCTCCGGTTTGAAATAACCGATGACGCGCACGACGAGGGCGCGATCGGTATAGCGGCGGTCGTAGGCTTCGGCGTCGAGGCCGTCGAAAATGAACCCCATAAATCAAGCCACGCTTTCTAAAGTCGGCAGCGCCACGTCGTAGCGCGCGAAAATCCGTCGGTAGTGGGGTGAACGGCGCAGGAGTTCATCGTGCGTGCCGTCGGCCACCAGGCGACCTTGATCGATCACCAGAATATGATCGGCCCAGCGGATCTGCGCCAGCCGATGGGTGATCAGCAGCGTCGTGCGGCCGCGCTGGATGTGTCGCAGCGCCAGCTGAATCTCGGCCTCAGTGGCGCTGTCGATGGCGCTGGTGGAATCGTCCAGAATCAGGATGCGCGGATCGCTCAGGAAGGCGCGCGCCAGCGCCAGACGTTGACGCTGCCCACCCGACAACATCACACCGCGTTCGCCGATCACGGTTTGATAACCGTCTTTGAAACTGAGAATGAAATCGTGTGCTTGCGCATCGCGCGCCGCCTGCTCAATCTCCGTTTGGGTTGCGCCGGGTCGGCCAAAGGCGATGTTTTCGGCGACGGTGCGCGAGAACAAGAAAATGTCCTGTTCGATCTTGCCGATCTGCGAGCGCAGCGCGTCCAGACTCCAGGCGCGCACATCGACGCCGTCGATCAGGATGCGGCCCGCCGTGGCGTCGTAGGTGCGGTTCACCAGCCCGATCAGACTGCTCTTGCCCGAACCGGTCTGCCCGACAATCGCGACGGTCTGGCCGGGCTGCACGCAGAAGGAAATGTCTTGCAACAACGGCTGATCACTGAATCCGAAGGAGACGCGCTCAAACATGATTTCGCCCTGCACCACCCGCTCGATCCCCGCGGCGTTCTCGTCCAGATCGGTCTCCGCGCGGATGATGCTCAAGATCCGATCGGCGCTGGCCAGGCCCGATTGGATCAGCGAAAACGTAAAGATCGAACTGAACGTCGGCCAGCGCAGGACATTCATCAATCCCATCACCGCGATCACGCCCGCCAGCGTGAGGACACCGGTTTGATACAGCCACAGCGCGTGCAAAAACATCACCCCGACTGCGATCGCGAACAACAGCACAGGCAAGTAACGCGCTTCGACGCGACCCTGCTGGACAGCCGTATCGCGCAAGCGGCGGGCGCTGGTTCGGAATTTATCGCGCTCGAAGAGTTCGCGGGCGCTCGCTTTGACTACCTCAATCCCCGAAATGATTTCGGCCAGCACGGCGTCTAAATGACCAAACTGGTTGCGCAGCCGCGCGGTGATGGGTTCCAGTTCGTGGACGTAGCCGCGCACGGCGAAAATATAGGCAATGATGAACAGGCCGGGGACGATCAGCAGTTTCAGATCGATCAGGCCGATGAAGACTAGTGTAATGGCGAAGGTGACGGTCGATTCGATCAACAGGCTGGCGCCCGGCGTCACCATGTCGCTCAGCAACGCCACATCGTCGGTGGCCCGGGCCATCAAATCGCCGACGCGCTGTCGGCTGTGGAAGGTCTGGCTTTTGCCCAGCAGGCTGGCGTAGAGTTCCTGGCGGGCATCGGCGGCGAAACGCGTGGCGATGTGGGTGTAGGCGTAGAAGGCCAGGAGGTTGAAGATGCCATCCATCGTTAGGATGATCAGGATGGCCAGCGCATACTGCAATAGTTGACCGCCGTCGGGCTTGACCATCTCGCCGGCGGCGCGTCCAATCAACAGCGCGCTGCTGGCATAGGTGGTCAGACTGACGATCTGCAGGCCCAGGGCGAGCGCGAGCAGCCACTTATACCGCCAGATATGGGATGCTACCCAGCGCGTCGTGGAGTGGCGGTTATAGAGATAGGCGTCGCTAATGTGGAATTCGCTGTTTGAGATCATGGACGATGGCTGGGCAGAGTTGTCCGGCGCTGTCACGCGCACCCCGCAATAATACCACCCCGCGGCTGACTGAGGGCATCAAAAGTTCGGATGAACCCTATCTTTGGAGATCCGACAAATTGAAAAATCCATCTTGATAGGCCTGAAAATGCGGCTATAATGCTGCGTAGAATTGTGCGTATACGCTGTATTTCGTTGAGGCCAAATCTTGCCCATCTCGCCCACTCCCAGTTCTGCTGTTTCTGTGGAAACGCGCCACGCTGATTCTGATCCGGCGGTCGTCAAAAATCTGTTGCTTCCGGCCAATGCCGACAAAGACACGCGTTCGCGGATAGGTGGTTTCGTTGCTTGGCTAATCGAAACTCAACGTGCCTGGTACAACCCAGATCTCGCTGCCTATCGTGATCACCTGAAAGCGAAAGGTTATCGTTCAGCCACCATCTCGGCGCATTTGTCCAGCGTGCGTGCTGCCTATCAGCGTTTACTTCGTGACAATGCCCTGCGCGCCGCGTGGTTCGACTCCGCCGGCGCGGAGTTGAGTGCCCTTCAAGCCGCTGACACGCCGGCCAACCGCAAAGCCTTTGTCGATGAACGTTACACTCGCTTGCAGAACGCCATCGATCCGAAAAACTCGACGGTGCACAAGGTTACCTCCCAGGATAAAGCCGACAGCGCGCAAGTTCGTCTGACTCGCGCCCAGGCTGAGGCGCTAATGCGTGCACCGGGCGTGACGCCGTTGAGCGCCCTACGTGACACCGCTCTGATCGCGTTGATGTTGTGCTCCGGCATTCGTGAGGCTGAGGCCTGTGCATTGGAAGTCGACGATTTGCGGCAGGAATTGGGCGGAGAACTGGCATTGCACGTTCGGAAGGGCAAGGGCAGCAAGGAACGCTTGATCCCCTATGGCGATCTGGCCTGGGTGTTGGTGGTGCTCGACAAGTGGCTGGAATCTGCCAGTATCAGCGAGGGGCGCGTATTCCGATCGTTCTGGCGCAGTGGCCAATCGCTGCGTGGGCCACTATCCGTGCGCGCCGTGGAGAACATCATCAGCCAATATCGGGTGGTGACTGAGCAAGGCAAGAAATTGATAGTGCATCCCCATGATCTGCGGAGGACATATGCACGTCGTTTGTATGAAGAAGGAGTAGATTTGGTGTCCATCTCGCAGAATCTCGGCCATACCTCCACGCGCACCACGCTGCTCTATATCGGCGAGCTCGGCGCCGATAAACGACGCGCTCCGGGCGTGTATTCGTTTGATCTAACGGCGCTTAACGATGTCGAATGAACTAACGAGTTGTTGAACGTTGAGCTGCAATACTTATAGTTCGTTCAAGCTTGAGCGGGCTTTGGGGCTTTTGCCTCGTTGTCTGCCTCGCAGTATACTGATAGCAATCTTTCAGCAGGATCAACCATGATTGACACTCCCCAAGAGATTCAGCGTTACCTCAATCAATCACTCGATGATTTGATGCAACAATTCGATCTGTACGCCGAAGAAGCGAGCGGTGTGCAGCGCGGTCCCGGCGAGGCATGGAGCAAGATCGTGCCTGCCTTGAAGCAGAAGATTTGCGTCGAGGGTAACTGGTGCGAACAGCGGCAGGATGCCCGTTTCGACGATCCACTGAACATTGCCCTGGCTCTGGCAGCGATGATTAACGATGAGACAATACGTCTTCTTGCTCCGGCGACGTTGATCGCTGCCATCCTCGTCAAACGCGGCATCGATGCCTTCTGCGGTTGTGCGCCGCTCGGCGCAAAGAAAGAAAACTGACTACAGAGACACAGGGATTCTTAGCGCATTTATCTGTGTCTCTGTGCTTGGCCACACCCGCAAAGCGGTGGATCACAGGGTGCTGTAGCTTGCTTCTTCATTGATTATTTCAAGGACTTCATCATGCTCTTGCTTCCACCAGAACTCAATGTCGAAATCACAAAGATCGGTGAGGGTAAGTATCGCGCGTATACGAAACGTGGTGATAACGCGCAAGAAATCACCAGCCATGATTTTGATCACGACCCCGACAAGTTGATCCACATCGAACCGCAATGGATGCTGGAACGCAGTGTGCGCACGGTGGCCGAATCATTGCGCACCGAAGCCGCTAGCACTGATCGTCCGCCAGATGACAAACTGCTGATCGATTACGGACAGCGCTTGTATGCTTATCTCTTCGGCGATGGCACGAAGTTGCGCAACTTCCTTGAGTTCAACGATGCCTACCGCAGCGAAGCTCGCCTCATCCTACGGCTGCATCCTGAAGCCGCAGCGCTGTGGAGCCTACCGTGGGAGTATCTGCATGATGGTGCGGAGTTCATGGGTCTCAACGGGCGGCTGCTCATACTCCGGATGCCGCACGGTCTGGCCGAATTGCATCCCGTTGTAAGTGCGCCGCCGCTGCGCATCCTTGTCATCATCGCCGCGCCCGACGATCAGGCCGAACTGGACGTGGAGCGTGAGCTGGCGGTGATGCAGGACGCGCTGGACGATATGCGCCGCGTTGGTCAGGTGCAGGTGGATTATCTAGAAGACGTCACGCTGGCCGCGCTGCAAGACAAATTATCGGCCATGCCGTATCATGTGCTGCACTTCACCGGCCACGGAGCCTTCATCGGCGCGGAAGGAAAGTTGTGCTTCGAGGATCCGATGGGCCGATCGGATTTGATCGGGCCGCAGGAGTTGCGCCCGTTGTTGACTGGCCAGCGTGATCTGCGCCTGATCGTTTTATCGGCGTGCCAGAGCGCCAAGACCAGCGGAGCGGATGCCTTCGACAGCGTGGCGACAGGCCTGCTGCAAGCCAATCTGCCCGCCGTGCTGGCGATGCAGTTCAGCATTCTCGACGAGTCGGCGATTGAGTTGGCGCGCGTGTTCTATGCCGAACTGGCGCGCGGCCACGCGCCCGAAGAAGCCCTGCGCCAGACCCGCTTGGCTTTACGCCGCCTCGACGAAGCCCGCCCAGCCGACGCCCGCCGTTTCGATTGGGGCGTGCCCGCGCTGTATGTCCGCGCGCCGGGGTTGCGGTTGATTGATCCCGATCGGCCCGTAGAGACGTTGCAGGCAACGTCTCTACGCCGTGATCTGGGCGGGTTGACGCTGCCGCGCTATTTCGCGGGACGGCGCACGGAACTGCGCCAGCTCCGCCGCGCCCTGCGCGAACGCGTGCCCGTTTACGTGCGCGGTATCGGCGGCATCGGCAAGACCACCGTCATCGCCAAACTGCTTGAACGGCCCGGCGTCGAACTCGACGCGCCGCCGCTCGTCATCCGCTGTCACGAACTGTCGCAACCCGTCGATGCGCTGGGTAAGATCGCGTCATTCTGGCAGGCGCAGGGTAAAGCGGGTCACGCTGAAGCCGCCGCGTTACTGTTGTCATCGGGGCGCGAACCAGCCGATCGGGCGCGGGAAGCCCTGCAACTGATCGCCAATCGCCGCTACGTCATTGTGTTCGACAATCTGGAATCGTGGCTGGAGCAGGCCGTTGTCGATAGTAATCAGTCAGCCGTTGTTAGAGATGCGGTCATGCGCGAGGTATTGCGTGGCTTCCTCTCCACCTACGACATCCACACCACCTTCCTCTTCACGGGCCGCCATCGCTGGACGGGCGTCGAGGCGCTGCCGCCGGGGAACCGCGTGGACATTCACCTGCCCGGCCTGACGCGACGACAGGCCATCTTGCTGATGAACGCCATGCCGCGCCTGAAGGCCGCGCCGCTGAGCGATAAGTTGGCTGCGTTCGATCGGGTGGGTGGCCACCCCAAGACAATCGAACTGCTCGATGGCTGGCTCGGCACAGGCCGCACGCTACACGCCTTGTTGAACGATCCCTCGCTGAGCGACCTATTGGACGAACAATGGGAAGGCTACTTCCTGAACGAGCTGCTAGCCCGCCTCTCGCCAGCTGAACGCGATGCCTTGACCACTCTAGCTATTCTTGACAAACCATTCTGGTGGGAAATGGTGTCCAATCTAATTGCAGGAGCAAATCATTACTCGCCCCCACCTGATATGCATTTTGCGCTAGCTCATTTCCTTGATCTTTCCCTAATCCAACTCTCGCACATCGACGATAACGGCGACGCGTTTTACACTCTGCACCCGGTCGTAAGTGAATATCTGTTGCACCAATTGACTGCTGATCAACGTAACAGCCTGCATCTTTGTGCCGCCGCCTACTACAGCGTGCCATTTGTTGAAGCCGCGCGACAATACACTGCCCAAAGTGGCGAAACATTGACCGACGAAGAAATCGAACTTCTGGCCCGTTCTTCACGAGGCATCGTTAGTGCATTTGTCAGGCAGACACAGGATATGCAGCGCGCCCACTGGTCAATGGATCGCGCTCTGCAGTGGCAGCACCATCTCTTTAAGGCTGGGCGAGTCGATGTGGCAGATAACATCGTCAACAACATATGGCTTGTGCTCGACCGCTGGGGTCAGCGCGATCTAGCCAAGACCTTGCTACGCCGCAGCGTCGACTCGCTGGACGGCCCAAACCGTGCCGTCGCGCAGAGCAATCTGGCGAAGCTGCTCGTTGATGAAGGGCGACTCGCTGAAGCGCTACAAGTGTATGAAGAAGTATATAGGACCTTTATTGCTTTGGACGCCAAATCTCAGATTGCGGCGGTGTTGTCGCAGATAGGTATCATCTACAAACAACAGGGCGACCTCAGCCGTGCGATTGAGAAACAACAATCTTCGCTAGAAATTCAGCGTGAGATTAGCAACGAGGAAGGTCAGGCCATCGGTCTGCACCGACTATCGATGCTCTACCGTATGAAGGAAGATTATGATGAGGCGCTGGCTTACAGCAAGCAAGCCGTAGCGATTGACCGCAAGCGGGGCGATATGGCTGGTCTGGCTACCGACCTCCATGAGCAGGGAATTATATACGTGCTAACTAACCGTAAGCAAGACGCCCTAGAGTGTTTTAACGAAAGCCTAAATATCAAGCGCCAAATTGGGAACGAATCCGGTGTGGCGAGCAGCCTCGGTGAGCTGGGTAATTTGTACACAGATGCTGGAATGATCCGTGAGGCGATTGTGGCTTTCCGTGAGGCGATGGAGATCTATCAACGGCAGGGAGATCCAAAAATGGGGCAGATTCTCGAAGGTATGGGCATTGTCCACGAAGTACAGGGCGAATACACTGCCGCTCTTGAGAAATATCAGCAGGCGAAACAAATCCTACAGCAATCATATCCGGTTGGCCTGCCAATCATTGAACAGCACATCGCGCGAGTGCTCGGAAAGACGGGGAGGTAGTACTTGGACCTAACCGTTAAGCCACGCACCTCCTTTCGCTGCGATCTCTGGCTATAGGTTCGCCCAATCACGAGAAAGCCCCCGACAAGTCTCCGTAGCAAAACTATGGCGCAACCAACGTGGGTACACGTTCTTTACGGTGCGATCGTGGAAGAAGCCGTTACGGAGTAGACCAACAAAGTGCGCACAAGTATAAGCCAGGGTTGTTTCAATTCACACCTTCCAGTTATCTACTGGGCTTGCATTCTGATGGTCGCGTTTCACATCAGCCTGCACGAAGTGAGCATAGTGCTCGACCATTTCAAAATCTGAGTGACCAAGCAAATCCTTCAAAGCCACCATTTGTCCGCCGTTGCGTAAGTATTCCGTAGCAAAGGTGTGACGGAATCTATGTGGATGGACGTTCTTTACTCCGGCGCGATCGCCTAGTCGGCCGACAAGACGTCGCAGCGCGTGTCTCGTCATCGGTCGTGGATACGTGTCGTCCACGGTGAAGATGTAATCCTCAGGTTTTATTCCCTTGCGCTGATCGAGATGTTCCCATATCAATTTTGCCGTGCGGTTGCCGAAGTGAACCGTGCGCGATTTGTCGCCTTTGCCATGTGGCACCACGATGGTTTTCTGCGCCAGGCTGACATTTTTCATCTGCATATCGCACAGCTCCTGAGCTCGGATACCGGTATCAAGTAATATCTTTAGGATAAGTTTGTCCCGCAAAGCGGTGTGCCGCTCTGAAGCGATGTTCTTCGTGCTCCACCGGGCGGTGTATTCGCAAGCCTCGATGAGCGAATCTATCTCTTCATGCGTGAACGGATCGATATGCGGCGAGGATTTTGAACCTGGACGCTCGATCGTGCGAATGATGTTAAATTCTGCACGTTCTGTCTTGACTAAAAAGGTGTACAGCGCCGATAGGTTGGTGTGGATATTGCGGCGGGTTTTAGAACTTAATGGTTTAGCTGGCCGTGGCGCAATACCAGCCGGAACGTTCACGTAGTCGGTGAGATAGTTGAAGAAGCCGATCCAGTCGTCACGTTCTAGATCACGGATGACAGGATCTTCCTCGAAGTATCTCAACACGTGCTTGCCTGTCACAATGTAGTCATTGATGGTGTTCGGGCTGAGATCGGACCGGCGTTCGAAGATCATCTTATCGAATGCCTGGGTCACAGTAAAGTTGGATTTGGTGCGATGTGGTGATTTTAAGTGAGCCATGAGGACGCCTCTCTGGGAGTGGTTCCGACAAGTAGCGAATTTGGTTCCGCTTACCTGCCACCACGTTTTTTTTCTCCAGAGACCGCGAGGGGCCGTGTGAACTACAATTTACGGCGGCTCACTTTTCAGTTAAATAACCGTGCTCACGGCTAGGGTTTTGACCTTTCCGTGAGCACGGAGTCGGGGCGCGGAGATTTGAACTCCGGACCTCACGGACCCGAAGTGTGTGAATGAACTTCGCGCTTCTGCGCACACAGATGCCCGTCTGGCAAACTGTGTGTGCAGAACTCGCCCGAACTGTGTGCGCAGAAGTAAGCCCTCTCAGTCAAACCTTGCGTTTTGAAACAACAGTTTTCGCCTCAGAATTTGCTGTTCCGATAATCAGCGTTATTGGAACAGCCTTCGCGCGATCATTATAAAGGATCCAGCAGGCGTTGTAAACGGCTAGAGAGCACCTTCGGTCGGGTGCGCCAGATACAAAACTTCTTCTCCGCTTGAAGTATTTGTGATACACATTTAAAGCTGGTCGCTGTATAGAAGGGACGCTTCAGGACGAAGCAAACACCGCAGAATGAAAATCTACGTTCGTTTAGTAGCTAGGATCGAGAGAAGGGGGTGCCGTGAGTGGATCAGTCACGCCCACCCGATCGCCGTAACGAAATTTGGCGGGACGGGAGGAACGATCGGCCTTGACGCGCAGATTGATGTACGTATCGCGCACATCGGGATCAGCATCGATCACACCTTCGAGCGTCACGACGCCGATCCCGTTATGAGTGGAGAGTGAGTTTTGATCGAAGTGAGGCAGACGAAGCGTGAACCTGATCGCACCCGCCAGGGCAAAGCCCACGCTGATCCAGATCAAACACACGCGACGATCGTGTCGCCAGAGGAAGAAACCTACAATTGGAAACAGAAACGCCGGGAGGAGAAATGCAAGCGGCAGATGCCGCGCCGAGGCGAGAGCGATGCCGATGAACCACCCCATGCCATTCGCGCAACGGTGACCAGCACCGGCACGCTTACGGAATCGACCATGGCCTCGTGGGGTTGGGGACTGTCGAGTGAGAGCAATTCGGTTCAGGTGGAAGTTTTGCCTGTCCTGAGCCAACGTCTGCTGTATTTGCCCATCATCAGACGGTGAGCCCGACGATGTAAAAATCACAACTGCATAGACCACAATCACTCCCGCCGGATTGACTTCCATCTGGCGGGAGTCGTTTCTACGATATGATCATCCTTGCTCCCCTTCAATTCGGACAAGCTGCTTTCGATTCCGTTCGCTGTCTTACCCATAAGCGGCGTATTCGATCACTGGCCCGATGCACTCCCTCACCAATCAATCCACAGCCATAGCAGGCGTGGATGATCACAAACAGGACGGGGAATATTAGCAAACCGGCCACGGTGCGATGCTTCATGCCAAG
>JAUQXC010000470.1 GCA_030834825.1 Thermoflexales bacterium | reverse complement strand
AGCGGCGGCGGTGATACCGGTCAATCCGATGCAGCGGCGATGGGCGTGGCCCGCGCCTTGCTGGAAACCGCTCCGGAAGTGAAGGCTTTGCTGCGCAAAGCGGGTTATCTGACGCGCGACGCCCGCGCCAAGGAACGCAAGAAGCCCGGCCTCAAGCGCGCCCGCAAGGCTCCGCAGTATACCAAGCGCTAGACGATTGCCGCTTTTAGACCCTTGCACCACCCTGCGGTGCCGTGCAGGTGTTTCTGATTTTGGAGTATCTGGATCAGTAGAGGGGTAAGGCCATCAGGGCCTTGCCCCTTTTTGGTTTGGCCGTGAAATAGGGTGATGGTTGCTAACTCAGCCATAGGCTGGCAAGGTATAATTCACATCGAGGGACCGGCATGACGATCAACCTCAATCCTGATGCCTGGAGCGGACTCGAATGATCCACATTATTCGTTCGCGCGCTACCTCGCAACAAATCACCGAAATGCTCGAAGCACTCGACGGATACATCAAGTTGGCGGTCGATGTGGAGCGTCGCATCCTCGCCGGTGGTGGCGCCATGCACGCCGACTGTGAATCAGCGTTGCTGGAGGATGGCAGTGCGCAGGAAAACGTGTGGGGCGCTGACTGGTATCCAGCTTCTCAACAAGTCGCCTATGAATCGCTCATCAATATTCGTCCGCGTCAGGGTAATCGTTCGCTTGAGGTGACCGATCCGGAACTTCGAGCGCGAATTGCGGATGTCGTTCACGCATTGTTGGGAGAAATGTGAAAGACTACACTACGATCCGGCAACGCTACATGCGCGATGAGCTACCTGTCCGGCTGGGTGGTCTGGCCGCGAACTTGCGTCGTGTCAAATCGGCGGCAAGCCGTGACGAAAATCGTGCTGCGGTTGAAGGCCTGCTGGATGAAAGTAAACATTTCATCGAATGGACGGCGGCCGAAGCAGACATCGACCAGGCAGCAGAATTGGTTGAATTGCAGGTACAACTGGCACGCTGGCAGTATAAGTGGCATGATATTTGGAGTGATCCGGAACGACGCCAGGAAGTAGCCGGACAAGCGGGACGCTGGTCGGATCGCGTGTTGGAACTATCTGGCTTGATGGGTTAGGGTAGATTCCAAGTTAGTGTGCGTTCTGGATTTGAGGCTTGCCCATGCCCGGCTTCCACCGGAAGCCGGTGGGCCGCTTGGCGTAGCCGGCTTCCGCCTAACCCTAAAGGGTGCTGCGCTAAGGCTCGACTCCGGAAGTCGTGAAGCAAGATGGAACTCGTATAGGCGAAACGAAATGACCATTACGATTATCGGACTTGGCCCCGGCGATCCGGCGTTGTTGACGCGGCGAGCGTGGGACATCCTCTGCGGCGCTTCGGCGATCTACGTCCGCACGGCGCGACATCCCACATTGGCAGGCTTGCCCGTGTCGGTGACGGTGCATAGTTTCGATCACATCTACGAGCAGGTGCAGCAGTTCAGCGAAGTCTATGCCCAGGTCGCGGCAGAAGTGCTGCGCCTGGGCGGACAGGGCGACGTGATCTACGGCGTGCCCGGCCATCCGCTGGTGGGTGAAGCGACCGTGACGACGATTTTGCAGCGCGCGCCAGAGTTGGACCTCGCCGTTGAGATCGTGGACGGGTTGAGCTTCATCGAACCGGCGTTGACGGCGCTGCGACTGGATGCGCTCGATGGCTTGCAGATCGTCGACGCGCTGGACGTGGCCGCGGCGCATCATCCCCCCATCAATCCGGATAAACCCGCGTTACTCGCGCAGTTGTACAGCCGCACTGTGGCGGGCGACGTGAAACTCACGCTGTTGACGCAGTATCCCCCGGAGCATGCGGTGGCGTTGGTGCAGGCCGCGGGCACCCAGTATCAGCAGGTGCTGCGCGTGCCCTTGGCCGAGATCGATCGGCGCGATGATCTGGCGCACCTCACCACGTTGTACCTGCCGCCTCTACCGCAACCCAGCAGCTATGCCGCGTTTCAGGAGACCATTGCCCATTTGCGCGCGCCCGAAGGGTGTCCCTGGGATCGCGAGCAGACGCATCAAACCCTGCGGCGGCATCTGCTGGAAGAGACTTATGAAGTGCTGGAAGCGCTCGACGAAGGCGATCCCGCTGCGCTGTGCGAAGAGTTGGGCGATCTGCTATTGCAGGTGGTGCTGCAGACGCAGATCGCGATCGACGAAGAGGAATTTCGGATGACCGATGTGATTGCGGGGATAGACGCCAAGCTCAAACGGCGGCATCCGCACGTCTTTGGCGATGTCAAGGTCAACGGCGCGGAGGACGTGACGCGCAATTGGGACGCCATCAAGCGGGTGGAGAAAGCAGCCGCCGGCAAAGCCGAAGAGCGCAAATCGGCGCTGGATGGGATTCCGCGCGGTCTGCCCGCGCTGGCCGAAGCCGAGGCGATTGGCGGGAAGGCGGCGCGGCAAAATTTTGACTGGCGATCGATCGACGGCGTGCTGGCGAAGGTCGTCGAAGAGATTGACGAATTGCAGCACGTGGCGGATGAGATTGAGCGCGAGGAAGAGTTCGGCGATGTGTTGTTCGCGCTGGCGAATGTGGCGCGCTGGCTGAAGATCGATCCGGAGGCGGCGCTGCGCGCGGCGAATCACAAATTCCGCGTCCGCTTCCGTGAGGTGGAGCGCCAGGCGCGTGAGCAGGCGCGCTCGTTGAGCGAGCTGACCGATCGCGAGTTGGACGAGCTGTGGAATGCGGCGAAAGGCCACGTTGGATGATTTGGCCGCCAGCCGCGCCAATTTCTGGTGGCACCTCGCTGAGGAAGCGGTGGAGTGGTAGCAATGGGGCAGGAAAATTCTCTGGCGATCGCGTTGGGTACCCACGTTGAGGCAGAACTCATTGATGCGTCAGGAGCCAGCGAACCGCTGACCTTTGATCTGGTGCTGGACGAGCAGGCGGACTTTGCCCATGGCTTTTTGGGCGTGGGAACCCCGTTGGCGCAGGCCATCCTGGGCAAGGTCGCCGGCGAGCCGATCACGTATCGGCTGGGCGATGTCGTCAGTGTGCGGATCGTGAAGGTGACGGCTGCGGTGCGCGTTCAAGCAGAAGATGTCGCCGCAAAACGCCAGGCGGTAATTCAACAAGCCGTGGCAGAGTCGGAGCGCATCAGCGATATGGTGTTTGCGTTAGCGGTCGGCTCCAAGTGGGGGGATTACGATCCGGGCAGCGCACCAGAATAGTTGCCTTCAATACGCGCTGGCCGACCTACTCAGGCAGGCTTGTCGAAAATCTGTTTTATCGCGGAAATTCGCTGACCCCCATGTGGACAATTTTGAAAAAGTCGCTAAACTAGCGGGTGTAATCCATCAGGCTTTTCAAGGAGAGATAGCGTGGACATTCTTGCACCGGTAGCCTTGCTGGCAGCGGTTGCCGCCGCAATTGGCGCAGGGTTCTTGATGTGGAGCGGGCAGGGTGCCAGCCGATCAGGACGCGGGGCGCTGTTCAATACCGAACGGCAAGTGGCCTACGAACGAGCCAAGCGCTCACGCTATGGCGCGCTGGCGTTGGGAGCCGCCTCGGTTTTCTTGTTTGTCACCTACTTTGTCACCAGTGGCTCGACCGGCATTGTCTTGGAGCCCACCCCCACGCCCACCCGAACGCCGCGCCCAACAGCTACCCTGGCGCCTGAAAAGCGTGAAACATTGATTGCGACGCTGGAGCCATCGCCCACGCCGCCGCCGCCCATGGCGAAAGCCGTGGTGACGAATGCCGGCGAATTTGGCTTGCGCCTGCGGGAGGCGCCGGCCGGCAACGAAATCGATTTTCTGCAGGATGGCACCGTCCTGGAAGTTTTTCCGGAGCCACAAGTCACGACGGATGACGGCATCACCTGGCAGAAAGTGCGCGATCCGCAGGGGCGGGTCGGCTGGGTCTCTGTGGAATACATCACCATTCAATAACCTGGAAAGGTGTTACGATCTGGCGCAGCGCTTAATTTACAGGCGCTGCGCCTTTTTTGTAGCAGGTCGCTCCGTCGGCCGCCCGCGGTGCGAGTTCAGCGACGGGCAACTTTTACGAAATGTTCACCAAGCTGCAAGGATACTGCAAGCATACTGCCAACATTACACAAACCGAACTCGTCTAAAATGAAGGTAATCGGCTTTAGCGACGCAAGTTGCTGAGGCATTCCCCGTGGTTGCTTGAGAGAACGGAAAGGTCTATTTCGGTATGGCGAAAGTTCGACAACTGCGTAATCGATATTTCTTCGCCCTGGATATTGTGCTGTTGATCACAGCCGTCGTTTTGAGCTACGTGCTGCGCTTGGAAACCTTCGACTTTGAACAACTGGGGGTTGGCTTTCTTTTTTTTACCGGCAGCGTCATCATCGTCATTCCACTGTGGTTCTACCTCCTGGGCATTTATTCTCGTTACTGGTTGTATGCTTCTGTCGAAGAACTGCTGCTGTTAACCAGTGCCATGACGCTGGGGGTTGCCATGAGCGGGGCCGTCAGCCTGGTGGCGACATGGGCCGTTCCCCAGATGCTGCTGCCGCGTTCCATTCCCTTCATCTTCTGGCCGGTGGCTTTGCTGGTCACGGGCGCGCCGCGCTTCGCCGTACGGTTGTCGGCGCAATATGCGCGTCGCCGTCCCGAACCCCGGACTATCTCTTCCAACACCCCCCAGCGCGTTCTGGTCATCGGCGCCGGTGATGCCGGAACCATTGTGGTGCGTGAGCTGCTCAACAATCCTGCGTTGGGCATGGAGGTCGTCGGCTTTGTCGACGACGATCCCCGTAAACGCGCGACGCGGATTGCCGGCGTTCCAGTCCTGGGGAATCGCCGTTCGATCCCGGAATTGATCGCCGCCTACACCATCGAGCTGGTGATCATCACCATTCCGACGGCTCCCGGCCGGGAAGTGCGCGACATCGTCTCGCTTTGTGAGAAGGCCGGCGTGCCCACCAAGATCATGCCGGGCCTGTATGAGATGTTGGGAGGCACGGTCAGCATCAATCAGCTGCGCAACGTGCAGATCGAAGATCTGCTGCGGCGTGAACCCGTGCAGACAGATATCGAAGCCGTGCAGCGTTTGATTGCGGGCAAGCGCGTGCTGGTGACGGGCGGCGGCGGATCCATCGGCAGTGAGCTGTGCCGTCAGATTTTGCACTTCGGCCCCAGCGATTTGCTGGTGCTGGGGCACGGCGAAAATTCGATCTTTGAAGTCTGTGCCCAATTGAACCAGCAGCTCAGGGGCCTGTCCCCCGCGCCTCACGCAGTGCCGCGTGTCCATCCGGTGATTGCCGATATTCGCTTCCCCGATCGGATTCGTGCGGTGTTCGAGCAACACCAGCCGGAGATTGTTTTTCACGCAGCCGCCCATAAGCATGTGCCTTTGATGGAGATTAATCCGACGGAGGCGATCGGCAACAACATCCTGGGCACGCGCAATCTGCTGGACGCCGCCGTGCTGACCGGCGTCGAACACTTCGTCATGATCTCCACCGACAAAGCAGTCCGGCCCAAGAGCATCATGGGCGCCTCCAAGCGCGTGGCCGAGCTGTTAGTGCATCAAACGGCCTGGGAGATCGGCAAGCCGTATGTCGCAGTGCGCTTCGGGAACGTCCTGGGTTCGCGCGGCAGCGTGCTGCAGACCTTCAAACAGCAGATCGCCGCCGGTGGTCCGGTGACGATTACGCATCCCGAGATGAAGCGTTACTTCATGACCATTCCAGAGGCCGTGCAGCTGGTCTTGCAAGCGGCCGTGTTGGGGCAGGGTGGTGAAGTGTTCATGCTGGATATGGGTGAACCGGTGAAGATCGTGGACCTGGCCCAGGATTTGATCGAACTATCGGGGTTGGAAGTTGGATACGATATCGAGATTGCCTTTACCGGGATTCGTCCCGGTGAGAAATTGCACGAGGAGTTGTTCATTCCCGGTGAAACCTATCGCCGCACCGAACATCAGAAGATCTTCGTGATCGAAAGCGCCATGGGCACCGTCATGCCCTCGCAACTCAATCAAGTGGTTGCCCGGCTGGAAGACGCGGCTTATAACAACAACGTGGCCGAAGTGGATCAGTCGCTGCGCTATCTGCTGCCGGATTTTCGACCGACCGGTGAGGTGGTGGTGGATGGCGCCCTGGCGGCCGATCGGGGTATGGCGGCGGAGGATCTGCCGCTGACCACAGCGCCGTCCATCGAAGTTTCAGCCCGTAGTCTGTGATTGTCGGTGAGTATGACACAGCGGCGCGGCGGGTGGAAGTGGATCGGTCTGAGTTTACTGGTGATGGCCGCGCCGCTGTTGCTGTTTCCGGGTGGCTGGCGATCGCTGGCCTTGCTGGTGTTACCCGGCATCTGGATCGGCAATCGCATTTTTACCGGCCACTTCGTGCCACGCACGCCCTATGATGGCGTGATCTTGTGCCTGTTGGTCATGGTCCTGGTCAGTCTCTACGCCACCTATGACATCGCCGTCAGCCTGCCGAAAATCGCCGGGGTCTTGCTGGGGGTGAGCGCCTTTTATGCCATTGTCAACGTGGCTGACACACCCCGGCGGTTGCACTGGATCTGGACAGCCACCTTGTTGTTGATTGCAGCCTTTTGCGGCCTGGCTTTGGTCGGCACCGATTGGGGACGCAAGATCCCGTTGTTGGAGCAGATTGGCGCGCTATTGCCGACGTTGATTCGCGGGCTGCCCGGCGCGGATGCCGGCTTTCATCCTGCGGAGGTAGGCGGCACGCTCACCTGGATCGTTTTTCTGCCGGGGGCGGCCGGCCTGGGATTGTGGGCCCAACGCCGCTCTCTGCGCGGGGCCGCCTTATTGATTGGGCTGGGCAGCTTGAGTGGTCTGTTGCTGGCGGCCCTGGTGCTGACGCAGTCACGCAGTGCCTGGCTGGGATTTGCCGTAGGCGCAGCGGTGCTGCTTTGGTTGCTGGGGCGTTGGG
>JAUQXC010000469.1 GCA_030834825.1 Thermoflexales bacterium | reverse complement strand
GTTCATGCCACAAATCTCCGTCTCCGGGTCAGTTTCCACCACGCAGCAAAAATGATTGAAGAAAAACACAGGAGGGACTGCTATGAAGCGACTGCAACAGCTAGCCATCGCTCTGGTTTTGATAGGGTGGACGGGGGCCGGCTGCGCATCAACTGGCACATCTAATCCGTCTGCGCCTACTGCAGTGGCTCAGAAAGCGCCGGCCGCCGGTATATCGGTCCAGGGGTACGTTACGCCTGTTCGCCACGCCGATTTGGCCTTTTGCGTCAGCGGTCGTATAGCGGAAGTGTTTGTGAAAGAGGGCGATCTGGTTAAAGCCGGTCAACCGCTCGTCCAGCTGCAAAACGCCGAGTTGAAAGCCGCGCTGGCTCAGGCTCAAGCGGAACTGGCCCGCTTGCAGGCTGGCGCGCGTGCAGAAGAAATTGCCGAAGCACAGGCCCAGCTAGAAGTCGCCAGCGCGATGGTTCAAGCGGCGCAAGTTGAATTCAGCCAGGCCAAGAATGGCACACAACAATCTGCCAGCATCGCAACGGCCCAGGCGCAGGTGGCGCAGGCTCAAGCCCAAATCAAAGCGGTCCGCGATGCGTATGACGCCCTAACGACTGCTAGTGAAATCTCCAAAGAACACGGCCGCTCGGGTGCCGAGCTGTCACGGCGGGCTGATCAATTGAGCGTCCAGTTGGCGGCTGCGCAGGCCGCCTATACAGCGGGACAAAAGCAACTCACTCAAGCGCAGACAAGTGGAAGCCATGACACGCGTTTGGCCCAAGCCCGACTGACCACGACTCTCGGCCAGCGCGCTGCGGCTCAAGCACAGCTTGATTTACTCGCGGCCGGTTCAACCGCCGAGGAGATCAAAGCGGCCCAAGCCCGGGTGGTGCAGGCACAAGCTGCGCTTGATGAAACGACTTTACTCGCGCCCTTCGACGGGACAGTGGCCGAGGTGACGGTCAATGTTGGCGAAATGGTCGGGCCGGGGCCGCGGATTGCGAGCCTGGCTGATCTGACCCAATGGCAAGTCGAAACCGACGATCTGAGTGAACTAGACGTGGTGAACGTTCAACCCGGAACTGAAGTGGCCATTACCGTTAATGCGCTGCCCGGCATGTCGTTTAGTGGCCAAGTCAAATCTGTGCTGCCGCGCAGTATCATCAAACACGGGGATGTTACCTATATGGTCAAAGTCGCCATGACCAATCTTGAGCCGCGGTTAAAGTGGGGAATGACGGCGCTGGTGAGCATTCCGTAGAAAGCAAGGTGTGATGGCTGCATTTGGCACACTGGGAGAACCTTCATGAAGAAACTCATCATCGGTCTCATCGTGATCGCCTTTAGCGTCGGTTGTACTGCGGCGAGTGGAAATGCACCTTCGGCTTCACTAACCGCTCCTACCCAGCCGGCATCAACTGCTAGCGCCTCGGCCGAAGGATACATCACACCGGTTCGTCACGCGGAGCTTGCTTTCCGGGCAGGTGGTCGCGTGACAGAAATACTTGTCACTGAAGGTGATCAGGTCAAAGCCGGCCAACCCCTGATCAAATTGCAAGAGACTGCATTGAGGGCAGCTCTGGAACAAGCGCAAGCTGACCTTAGCCGCTTGCAAAAAGGTGCGCGCCCGGAAGAAATCGCGGCGGCGCAGGCCGGCTTGGACATCGCCAAAGGTCAACTTGAAGTGAGTCAGGCCAATCTGGCTCGTTTGCAGAGCGGCCAATTAGACGCTCAGCGCGCGGCTGCGCAAGCAGATAGGGCACACGCACAGGCTGAGCTCAAAGTTGCCCAGGATTCTTACGACGCTTTGGTATTAGGAGACGGGCATGGCGTTCCCGACGATCTTAACCTGCCCGGCCGGGGCTTGGGCTCTTACGAAGAGCAAAAGCGCGCCCAGTTAGCGGCGTTACAAGCGGCTTATTCGGCAGCCCAGAAACGTGTGGCGGCAGTGCAAACAGGTACTGCGACCAACCTGCAATCGGCTCAGGCAAGTGTGGAGGTCGCTCAAGCTCAGGGTAGCGTGGCCGAAGCGCAGCTGGCGCTCATCAAAGCCGGCGCCACAACGCAACAAATTGAGATTGCCCAAGCGCGGGTGGCCCAGGCACAAGCCGCGTTGAATGAAGCCACACTGCTTGCACCGTTTGATGGAACAATTGCTGATCTTACGATCCATGTGGGCGAGATTGCCGCACCCGGTATCCGTGTTGCCAGCATCGCTGACTTGACTCAATGGGAAGTGGATACCGACGATTTGAGTGAAGTGGATGTAGTGGGTGTGCCGCCCGATAAGGCTGTCTTCATTACAGTTGATGCCCTGACTGGGGTAACGCTCAAAGGCTATGTCAAGACCATTACGCCGCGCAGCGTGATGAATCAGAATGATGTGACTTACGCCCTCAAGATCATCATCACGGATTCAGAACCACGTTTGAAGTGGGGAATGACTGCGTCCGTCATTTTCAAGTAACAGGTCCCTCATTGTCGGACACCTGCTTTGCATGCTACAAAAGAGCTTCAACCATGGAAAACGACGATCTCAGCCAGCTGCAGTCTGCAATAAAACCGATTAGAGTTCTACATGTATGGCAAGAAGACGCTGTCACAGTTCAGGCTGAACAGCGCGCATCCGAGCAGCCCCGCTTGGCGATTCTTCAAAATCCAGGCTCAACGCCCAAGACCCAGGCTGAGATTCAAGCAGGGTTATTAACCCTGCTCGCTGAATTGCTACACCTAGACCCCCAAGCGTTAGATATTTCTCGGCCTTTTTCTTATTATGGCTTCGACTCCGTAGATGCAATTCGGACAATGGGGAAGTTGGAAACATGGCTTGGGCGTTCTCTTTCGCCTACCCTAATTTGGGATTACCCCAACATTGAAACGCTCGCACACTACCTGGCGGGCAAACCGTTAGAATTTCATCCGGCCATCGCTACCGCACCCAAGACAGAGCGAGAACCCATTGCGATTATTGGCTTAGGTTGTCGCTTCCCTGGAGCGCAGAATCCTGAAGAATTTTGGCGGCTTTTGCACGAGGGCGGTGACGCGATCACGGAAGTACCGGCGAATCGCTGGGACGTTAACGCTTTTTATGATCCGGATCCTTCGGCGCCCGGGAAGACCTACAGCCGCGCGGGCGGCTTTTTGCCGCAGATCGATCAGTTCGACCCCACCTTTTTTGGAATCACTCCCCGCGAGGCGACGCGAATGGATCCGCAACAGCGCCTGCTGCTGGAAGTGGCTTGGGAAGCACTAGAAAACGCCGGGCTGGCACCCGATCGGCTGGCCGGCAGCCCAACAGGCGTGTTTATTGGAATAAGCGGTAATGATTATTGGCAGCTCCAGTTTGCGGCTCCCCACTTGATTGATGCTTATACCGGGACCGGTAACGAGCATAGTATTGCCGCCAATCGCTTGTCTTATCTGTTGGGGCTGCATGGACCCAGCTTGGCGATAGATACGGCTTGCTCATCCTCGTTGGTCGCCGTGCATCTCGCTTGCGAAAGTCTGCGCCGTGACGAATGTCACCTGGCCTTGGCCGGCGGTGTGAATTTGATTTTGACGCCGTTTCCGACCATTGTCTTTTCTCAGGCGCGGATGATGGCCCGGGACGGGCATTGTAAGACGTTTGATGCCCGTGCAGACGGTTATGTGCGCAGCGAAGGTTGCGGTGTGGTGCTTCTCAAACGCCTCTCGTCAGCGCTTGAAGATGGCGACCCTATCTTGGCGGTGGTGCGCGGCACAGCCGTGAACCATGATGGTTCGACCAATGGCTTAGCGGCGCCTAACGGCCTTGCTCAACAAGAGGTGATCCGTCAGGCATTGGCGGATGCCGCCGTCAGTCCGGATCAGATTAGCTACGTCGAAGCGCATGGCACCGGCACTCTCCTCGGCGATCCCATTGAAGTTCAAGCATTGCAGGCCGTGTTGTCGCAAGACCGTTCCCTGGCGCAGAGCTGCGCGTTTGGCTCGGTCAAGACGAATATCGGACATTTAGAGGCGGCGGCTGGGATCGCCGGTCTGATCAAAGTAGTACTTTCTCTGCAACACGAAGAGATTCCGCCTCATCTTCACCTGACCACCCTCAATCCACACATTCCCCTGGAAGGCACGCCGTTTTTCATTCCGCTTGAACGGCTATCCTGGCCCGCTGGGGCCGGTCTGCGCCTGGCAGGAGTTAGTTCATTTGGTTTCGGCGGGACGAATGCGCACGCCATCATCCAGGAAGGAATGCCTTTTATCAAGCCGGCAAAAGCAGAAACGATTGTCGAGCGGCCTTTACAAATACTAACGCTCTCGGCCAAAAGCGAAGTCGCGCTTCAGGAACTGGTGCAGCGCTTTGAGCGTCACCTCGCTATTCTTCCAGCACAGTTGTTGGCCGATCTTTGTTTCACGGTGAATACCGGTCGATCGCATTTCCCCCACCGTCTGGCTGTCGTCGCCGGTTCTCAACCTCAAGCACGCCGACAACTCGAATCTTTGAGAGGCAATCCGTGCGCTGGAATAGTCAGCGGCTTAGTCACAGGCAACAACCGGCCCGGAGTCGTTTTCCTGTTCACCGGCCAGGGTGCACAGTACACGGGGATGGCGCGCCAGCTGTACGAGACGCAGCCGACCTTCCACCGGACGCTGGATCGGTGCGCCGAATTGCTTCGGCCTCAGCTAGATCGTCCACTGCTCCCACTGTTGTTCACTGAATCAGACGTTTCTCTCCTGAACGAAACGGTTTACACACAGCCGGCGTTATTTGCAGTGGAGTATGCACTGGCTGAGATGTGGCGGTCATGGGGTGTTGCGCCCGAGGCTGTGCTAGGGCATAGTGTCGGCGAATATGTTGCGGCTTGTGTCGCTGGTGCGTTTAGCTTGGAAGATGGTCTCTACCTGATTGCCGAACGCGGACGTTTGATGCAGACGCTGCCTCCACTTGGAATGATGGCCGCCGTGTTCGCCGAGGAGGCGCGCATCGCCGAGGCATTGCTACCTTACCAAGAACAGGTCTCTATTGCGGCTATCAACGGACCACGAAACATTGTGATTTCGGGGATACGAGCCGCGGTACAGGACGTGATGGCCCGGTTTGAGTCTCAAGGAATCATGACTCGCCCACTGGTCACTTCGCAGGCGTTTCATTCGGCACTGATGGAACCGGTGCTTGATGCCATTGAGCAGACTGCTGGCTTGTTACCAGAGCAACCTCTGCGCATTCCTCTGATTTCTAACGTGACGGGTGAGCGACTGGTTGCTGGAACAGTTCTGAAGGCCGATTACTGGCGACGCCATACACGTCAGCCAGTGCGATTTGCCGGCGGGATCAACGAACTCGTTAAACAAGGTCGCACTTTGTTTTTGGAATTAGGTCCTCGTTCTACCCTCGCCGAGCTGGGTAAACACTGTGTGCCTAAAGGTTTAGGGACCTGGTTACCTTCACTGCAAAAAGATGTGCCAGATTGGCAGGTGTTGTTACAGAGCTTAAGTACATTATGGGTGCAGGGCGTCGCTATCGATTGGATTGGATTCGATCGAGACTACACGCGGTGCCGGGTAGCGGCCCCCACCTATCCTTTTCAGCGGCAACGTTATTGGTTTCAGGCGGCCGACTCGCATGTTTATCAAAA
>JAUQXC010000468.1 GCA_030834825.1 Thermoflexales bacterium | reverse complement strand
CCATTGTCGATCAGACCTATGGCTGTCTACTGTTGATGGTACTGGTCGGGGTGTCGGTCGGCGCGATCGGTGCGCTGCTTCAAGCGGTCGCTGTCACGTGACCGCGGTCTCAGAACGCCGGAATCCAGTTCAATGATCAATCAAAACGCGGCCAGTTTTGACCGAGATTACCAAATAGCCCGAGCCATTCGTGCCGCCTGCGTGCAGGCCGCCCAACAAGGCTACGAGCGCGCCGCGGCCGATGGGCTATGCGACGAAGGTGCATTGGAAGTGGCACTGGATGCAATCCGTTCGTTGGATCTCGATTCGCTGCTGCGCAAGTTGAAACCATGAAATCCACCGTCGATCAAATCCGTCAGCGCTTCGACCACGACGTCGAGCGCTTTTCCAATCTGGAAACGGGCCAGTCGGCAACGATCGATGCGCCGTTGGTGCTGGAGCTGATTACGACAGTGGCCGCGGCGACAAATCCCGGCGCGACGCACGTGCTTGACATCGGCTGCGGTGCGGGCAACTATACGTTGAAACTTCTACAGCGCCTACCCAACCTCGACGTGACCTTGGTCGATCTCAGTCAACCCATGCTCGATCGGGCACGACAACGGATCAGCGCAGTCTCTCACGGAAGCATCACTACATTACAGAGTGATATCCGCGACGCGACGTTGAAGCCTGAAGCGTTTGATATCATCCTGGCCGCAGCGGTGTTCCATCACTTGCGCGAGGACGCCGAATGGGAAGCCGTATTTCGCAAGTGCTTTGAGGCGCTCAAGCCCGGCGGCTCGTTGTGGATTTCCGATCTGATCGCGCACGATGCTCCGGCGGTGCAGGCTGTCATGTGGCAGCGTTACGGCGAATATCTGGCGCAGTTGAAGGGCGAAGCGTATCGCGATCAGGTGTTTAGCGACATCGAGCAGGAAGATACGCCGCGCCCGTTGTTGTACCAACTGCGCCTTTTGAAGCAAGCAGGCTTTCGCTCGGTCGAGGTGCTGCACAAAAATACCATGTTTGCGGCGTTTGGCGGGATCAAATGATTGCAGCGTTCTACGATCAACTCGCGCCTTACTATCCATACCTCTACGCGGATTGGGAAACCAGCGTCAAACGCCAGGCCGCCGTGCTGGACAGCATCATCCGCGAATTCTTCGGTCCAACTGCTCAGACCATTCTCGATGCAGCGTGTGGCATCGGGACCCAGAGTATCGGCCTGGCCGCCTTGGGCTATGCCGTCACCGCCTCCGATATTTCCCCGACCGCAGTAGAACGCGCCCGCAACTTAGCACAACAGCGTCAACTGACGATCGATTTCCGCGTGGCCGATATGCGCCGGTTGCGCGCCGCGATCCCGGAATCGTTCGACGTCGTCATCGCTTGTGACAATGCCGTGCCGCATCTCCTGACCGACGATGACATCCTGCAAACCTTTCAACAGTTCTACCACTGCGCAACACCACACGGCGGGTGCATCATCTCGGTGCGTGATTACGCTAACCTTGAACGAGGGGGACGGCAACTGCATCCGCGCAGGGTCCAGGATATTCCCGGCGGGCAGCTGCTCATGGTCGATCTGTGGGACTTCGACGGCGAGCATTACGATCTGACGATCTATGCGGTGGAAGATCATGGACCGGCAGAAGCGGTGACGCACATCCTGCGCGGCGGCCGCTATTATTGCGTCACCATCGATCGGCTGGAGCAGTTGCTTAAGCAAGCGGGGTTCAAGCACGTCAGCACCCTGCGCGAGCGTTTCTTCCAGCCGGTGTTGGTCGGGCTCAAGTAACACAGAAGTTTGGCGGAGTTGTGCCTGGAGTCAAGGCTTCAGCCGGAGCCGCGCTTCACCCATCAACCCGGCTGACGCTAAAGCGGGCTTCGCTCAGCCTCGACTTCGATTTGGTGATTATCCAGTAACCCTCAAGGAGGGTGACATGACAACCGCCGAAACACTATTCCAAAATCTGAGCGACGAGATTACCAGCGGCATGCAGCGCATTCCAATTCCCGGACTGGCCGTGGGCGTATGGCACGACGGACTAGAACAAGTCGCCGGGTTTGGGGTGACCAGCGTGGAGCAGCCCCTGCCCGTGACGCCCGACACGCTGTTTCAAGTCGGATCGATCAGTAAGACGTTCACGGCCACGGCGTTGATGATATTGAGGGAGGCAGGCCAGGTCGATCTGGACACGCCCATCCGCGCCTACCTGCCCGATTTTCGGCTCAGCGCTGAGAGCGTAGCGGCGCGCGTCACACTCAAACATCTGCTCACGCACACGGGCGGCTGGCTGGGCGATTACTTCAATGACTTCGGCTTTGGCGCTGAGGCGCAGGCGAAAATGCTGAGTGAGATTGCGCAGCTGCCGCAGTTCACGCCGTTGGGCGAGGTGTGGTCGTATTGCAATACGGGCTTCAACATCGCCGGACGCATTGTCGAAGTGCTGACGGGACAGACTTACGAAGCCGCGATCAAAGAGCTGATTCTCGATCCCTTGGGCATGCAGCGGACGTTCTACTTCCCGCAGGATGTGATGACCCATCGTTTCGCCGTGGGTCACAAGATCGTCGAGAAACAGGCCCTCGTCGCGCGCCCCTGGCCGATCGGGCGGGCCGGGCACCCGGTGGGCGGTGTCGTCAGCACCGTGATCGATCTGCTCAAATACGCACGCTTCCACCTGAGCGTTGGACCGGGTTTGCTCAAACCGGAAACCCTGAAGTTGATGCAGACGCCGATCGTGCCGGGCAGCGGGCTGGATGTCTTCGGCCTGAGCTGGTTTATCACCCCGATCGACGGTGTGCACGTT
The DNA here is from genome assembly GCA_030834825.1 of Thermoflexales bacterium. GTDB lineage: Bacteria > Chloroflexota > Anaerolineae > Fen-1058 > Fen-1058 > Fen-1058. The sequence goes on along the minus strand of JAUQXC010000468.1, from coordinate 9,930 downwards.
CTGCGGCACGGCGGAGCGACACACGGCTTCACTGCCGATTTCACCCTGGTGCCCTCGCAGCAATTTGCCATCACGACGTTGACCAACAGCGATGAAGGTTCGGTGTTGTACGGGGATTTACGGGCGAGTGCCATCAAACAGTATCTGGGGGTAAACTGGCCGGAGACACCGCACCTGAAACTGGCCGAGGATCAGTTGCTGGCTTATAGCGGGCGTTATGATTCACCGCTGGCACAGCGCGAGTTATATCTGCAAGACGGCACATTGATGTTACAATCGATCCCAAAAGGCGGCTTCCCCACGCCCGCTTCACCGCCCGGCGAAATACCGCCGCCTACGCGGTTGGCCTTTTGGGGCACCGACCAGATCATCGCGCTGGATGATCCTTTCAAAGGGTCGCGGGGTGAGTTTCTGCGGAACACTAACGGCGCGATCGCCTGGTTCCGCTTTGGCGGCCGCGTGCATCGACCCGTGTAGGGTAAGTGGGGACTTTGTGCGCTACCCGGATGGTTCATGTGCGCCAGGTTGTGTTTACCGAGATCAACGTGGACAGAATTTTGTACGGTCAGCACCAGAAAGCATCTGAATATGAAGGCCCTCCTCCTCCCTCACATCGTCAATCTGGCCGATAACGCTCGCCCGCTCGAGCTGGTGACCCTGCCCGATCCTGTTCCGCGTGAGAACGAGATCCTGGTGAGGGTCTCGGCCTGCGGCGTATGCCATACCGAATTGGATGAGATCGAAGGCCGTACACCACCGCCGCAGCTGCCCATTGTTTTGGGGCATCAAGTCGTGGGGCGCGTCGTAGACGTGGGTGTGTTTGTCACGCGCTTTCATGGCGGCGAGCGCGTGGGCGTGGCCTGGATTCATTCGACCTGCGGTCAATGCGCTTACTGTCTCAACGGCCGCGAAAATCTGTGTGAGAATTTTCGCGCGACGGGTCGCGATGTGCCGGGCGGTTATGCCGAATACTTGACGGTGGCGGAAGATTTTGCCTATCGTCTACCGGATGTTTTTTCCGATGTAGAAGCTGCGCCGTTGTTGTGCGCAGGCGCGATCGGGTATCGCTCATTGGTGCTCACCGGCTTGCGCGATGGCCAAAGCCTGGGGCTCACCGGCTTTGGCGCTTCGGCGCACCTGGTGTTGCAGATGGCGCAGCGCCGTTATCCCCAAACGCCGGTGTACGTCTTTGCCCGCAGCGAGTCCGAACGCCAGTTTGCGCGTGAACTGGGCGCCGTGTGGGCCGGTCCGACTGAGGCCGAAGCGCCGCTCAAGCTGGACGCCATCATCGACACCACGCCGGCATGGACTCCCACGGTCGAAGCACTCAAGAACCTCGTGCCGGGTGGGCGCCTGGTGATCAACGCCATTCGCAAAGAGGATGGCGATAAAGCGGCGTTGACCCGACTCGATTATGCCCGCGACCTGTGGTTGGAAAAGGAAATCAAAAGCGTCGCCAACGTGACACGTCACGATGTGAGCGAGTTTCTCTTAATCGCCGCTGAGATTCCCCTCAAACCCCAGGTGCAGACTTACGCGCTGGCAGACGCGAATCAAGCACTGTGGGAGTTAAAGCAGCGCCAGGTGCACGGCGCCAAAGTGCTCAACATCGATTGAAGGATAAATTCTCCATGGACATCACACTTACCACGCCGGCTTTATTGTTTCCTGCGCTGTCACTGCTGCTGCTGGCGTATACGAATCGCTTCCTGGGACTGGCGACAGTCATCCGGAATCTCTACGCCGATTACCAAAAATCGTCCGATCCCGTCTTGCGCGGCCAGATCGACAACCTGCGTTATCGCGTGGTGTTAATCCGCAATATGCAGATCTTCGGTGCAGCCAGCATTCTGGGCTGCGTCGTCTGCATGCTGGTCTTGTTCTTCGGGCTGCTAGAGTTGGGCAAAGTGCTGTTCAGCGCCAGCTTGATCCTGCTCGTCGTCTCACTGGCCCTGTCGCTGCGCGAACTGCACGTCTCGGTTGGCGCGTTGAACTTGCATCTTAGCGCTTTGGAAGATGAAGAACGCCAGGCGCCCAGCTGACCCACCACGCAACCAAGACCTCGGCTTCCGTCTCAGGGAGCAAGTATGCTACAATCGGGCCACTTTGAATCGTACGAGAATCAATGAGCGCTGAACTTTCTTTTACCAATTACACCGCTAACGCACAGTCCTGTCTCATCAACGCGACCCACGAAGCCGAGGCGATGCAGCATGCTCACGTCCAGCCTGAACATTTGCTGCTGTCGCTGCTGTCGCCTGAATCAGGCATGGCGTGGAGTCTGCTGGCGAGCACATTGCGCAATCCGGCCGTCATGCAGGAAGGTCTGCGCATCGTTTTGGCCGATGCCACACCGGCCTCCGCTGCGCTGCCTCCGGAATACGGCTTCCGTATCAAACGCACTTTGAGCGAAGCCGAGGACGAGGCACGCCGCGCGGGTCATGAGCAAGTCGATACCGGCCATATGCTGCTCGGCCTGTTGGACGAAGGCGGTGCGGCCGGGCAAATGCTGCGTCGTAGCGGCTTTGAGGCGGCACGGTTACGTCACTGGCTGCGCCGGCCGGAAGAGACAACCGCACCTGTTGCCGGACAGGTCCCGGTCAGGCCGGTGACGTTCAAGCCAGTTCCCGCCATATCGAAAATCAGCGATGAGCGCTTGGCGCATCTCGAAAGCCAGCCTTTAAAGCAGGTGCTGCCACGCTTGATCAGCTGGCCGGCCGTTGGCGTGATGGTCGGGCTGCTGATCGGCAGTGCGCTGGTCACGGGCGCCGCCAATGACGATCTGGCGCGAGCGGGGTTGGTGGCGTTTGTGATCGATGGCTGGATTATGAGCCTGTGCGCTCACGAGTTCGCCCATGCGCTCATCGCCGACCTGGGTGGCGATCGCAGTGTGCGTGGCAACGGCTACTTGAGTTTCAATCCTCTCAAGTACACCCATCCCCTCTTGAGCATTATCATGCCGCTGTTGTTCATGATGCTGGGCGGCATCGGTTTGCCGGGCGGTGCGGTGTACGTGCAGACGGCGCGGCTGCGCGGTCCCCGCTGGGAAAGCGCGGTGTCATTTGCCGGACCGGCCGCCTCAGCGCTGATGGCGACTCTATTTGCGCTGCCTTTTGCTTTGCGCGTGTTCAATTCCGACCGTTACGATGTGAATCCGCTGCTATGGCAGGCCATGGCCGTGGTGGTGTTGCTGAACTGCGCCGCCGTGCTCTTTAACCTGCTGCCCGTTCCCCCGCTGGACGGCTTCGGCATTCTCGCTCCGTTGTTGAGCCGCAATGTGCGCGCCTTGATCTATTCATTCAGCATGTTCGGATTCTTCCTGATCTTTATCTTGTTCGCCATGAATCCGTCAATCCGCGCGTTCTTTCTGACGACGATGAACGACATGCTGCTCACACTGAACGTCGATCCCTTTCTGGCCAATCAGGGGTTGAATGAATTCATGTTCTGGCGCTGATAGCCGTGCGGATGATCAGACCCGCTACGCCTGGCGCTTCGTCTAGCAGGCGCACAACTTTCCATCAGCCAGTGGGTTATATTTCGCAGTAAATCCAGCCCCAGCTTGTCAGGAGGAGTCATGGCAGTCAAAATCGTTAGCGATACCGTCAACGGCATCCCGGCTGAAATCGCACAACAGCTGGAGATCATCAACGTGCCGCTGCGTGTTAATTTTGGAACAGAGACCCTGCGCGATTGTGTTGATATTTCGCCCGAAGCTTTTCTCGATCGGCTGGCGACCTCAAAACAGTTCCCGACCACATCGCAGCCCCCGGCCGGCGATTTTCTGGAAGTATTCCAGAAACTGCGTGCCGCCGGACACGATGTCTTATGCATATTGTTGTCGCAGAAGTTGAGCGGCACCGTGATGTCGGCAAACACGGCTAAAGAACAACTGCAGGACGAACAGGTGCAGGTCTTTGACACCTTCAGCGTGGCGGCCGGTGAAGCGATCCTGGTGATGGAAGCCGCCCGGTTGGCACAGGCAGGCCAAAGCCTGACGCAGATTATGCAGTCCCTGGAAGCCATGCGCGATAAGGTCCATTTGTACTTTGTGGTGGACACGTTGGAATATCTGGCCAAGGGTGGACGACTCAGCACGGCGCAGGCATTCATCGGCACCGTCCTGCAAATGAAGCCCATCTTGAAAGTTGAGCATGGCCAGATCGAAGGGGCTGAACGGATCCGCACCACCTCCAAAGCCCACACGCGTCTGCGTCACATCGTGGCGGAAGGAATCCGCGGCAAGACGCGGGTGCAGGTCGCGGTCATTTATACGACCATCAAAGATCAGGCGCAAAAACTTGCCGACGAAATTCGTACAGAATACCATCTGCCGCACGTGCCGGTCCACACCATCAGCCCGGTTGTATCGGCGCATATCGGCCCGCGCGCGCTAGGTGTGGCCTTCTACGCTGAATAACAACTTCAGCGTTAATTCCGACTTTCACCCGCCGCCGAGTTCTGCTGGGGACACGGCGGTTTTTCATGGGACGCCGGCCAACCGATCGGCTCGATAACTCCCGTTCCCGTTTGCGGTAAAATGGAGTCCGTCAAACAGCACAGTGGGGAAGTTTTAGGATGAGGTTAATATGATTCGAACGAAAATCGTTTGTACTTTAGGACCGGCTTGCGACAACGATGATCTGGTGCGGGCCATGATTCGTGCAGGCATGCGAGTCGCCCGCATCAATTTCTCGCACGGCGATCACGCCACGCACGCCGCACGCATCGCGCGGGTGCGCCGCATCGCACAGGAGGAAGATATCGTGCTGGCCGTCTTGGGCGACTTACAAGGCCCCAAGCTGCGCATCGGCCAGATCGCCGGGAACACCGTCATGCTACAAGCTGGGCAGGGGATCATTCTGACGCTGCGCGAGGTACCGGGTAACGCGCACGAAGTGACGCTACCGCATCCTGAACTGGTGCACGCCTTGCATGCCGGGCAGCGCCTGCTGCTGGACGATGGTCAGCTGGAATTCGTGGTGGTGGAAGCGAATCCGACAGACGTGCACTGCAAAGTGATAACCGGTGGTCCATTGGGATCACACAAGGGTGTCAGTGCGCCCGGCGCCCAGTTAAACCTTTCGGCCTTGTCGGATAAAGATCATGTTGATGCGCGCTTCGCCGTCGAGCAGCAGCTCGACTATCTGGCTTTATCCTTCGCTCGTACCGGCGACGACGTTTGTGAGCTGCGCAGTTTGCTGGACGAGCTGGGCAGCAACATTCCCATTGTCACCAAGATTGAAAAGGCGGAAGCCATCGACAACTTTGAAGACATCCTGAAGTGCAGTGACGCCATCATGATTGCGCGAGGTGATCTGGGCGTGGAGACTCCTGCCGAAAGCGTACCGCTGGTACAGAAGCGCTTGATCCGACGCTGCAATCTGCGCGGGCTGCCTGTGATCACAGCCACACAGATGCTCAATTCGATGATCACCTCGCCGCGTCCCACGCGGGCCGAAGCCAGCGATGTGGCCAACGCCATCCTCGATGGCACTGACGCGGTGATGCTGTCCGGTGAGACCGCGGCCGGCCAGTATCCGGTGGAGGCCGTACAAACGATGGCCCGCATCGCGGCGATGACCGAACCCAACTTCCCTTATGATACGTGGATGGCGGACGCGGTACTGGAAGAAAACACCATCGACGCGGCGATCGGTCGGGCGACGGTGGATATCGCGGAAGAACTCGGGGCGAAAGCCATTGCGACATTGACACACAGCGGGCGCACGGCGCGTTTAATCGCCCAGTATCGTCCCAGCATTCCGGTCTTTGCCGCAGCGACCTCCGCGCAGGTGCAGCGTCAGCTCGCACTGGTGTGGGGCGTGGTGCCCTTGCTGACGGAACATCATCCTACCACGGATGATCGCATTCGTGCAGCGGCGGCGCTGTCCGTCAAAAGCGGATTGGCACACGACGGCGATTTGATCGTCATCGCGGCCGGGATCGGCACCCCGCAAAATCGGCGCACTAACCTCTTAACCGTGCACACCGTCCGAGACTAGCTACAAAAAACCTCCCGGAAGTTTTAGAACTCCGGGAGGTTCGTTTTTACGAATCCGCTTGCGATTCAGCAGGTGGCTCAGGATCAGGTACAGGGCCACGTTGCGCGCGACGCAATACCGGGGTGGCGAGGGTGGTCTCAGCCGCAGGCAGCGCCGGTTGCACAGATTGAGCGGGCAACTGCATTCCGCCCAGCGCTGGTGCACCACAGTATGGGCATACCCCCCAACGCAGGTTCAAGGCGCGTCCGCAACTTTGACATGGTTTCTTGAGCTTGGTGTGGCAAGTGGGGCATACCACAAACTCGCCCTGCACGCGCGTCCCACAACCAGGGCAAACCAATACTTCCTCAATGCCCTGCAGCAGCGCTTCTTCTTCCAGTGATCGCTCGTAGGCCTCGGCCAGTGTCTCCTTGGGGCGCAGCATCCAATAGATTATCCAGCCCGGCAAAAACAGCACGGCCACCAATAGCGCTGCCAGAATTTGCGCAAAAATGTCCCGCGATCGTGCCCGCATATCGCGAAAAGTCCAAATGATGAGCGCCAGCCAGAAGGCGGCCGTCATCGCGCCCAAGCCGGCCAAACATCCCAACAATACGTTAGTCAGATCCATGCTCGTTATCCGTCCTTTGCCCGCTTGCCTCAGTCTCTCAAGCGGGCGGAATTATACAATGAAACATGCCCGGTGACCAATGAATCCTGATCAAGGTGCTCAATTTACGGTACAATAGTGGGCAACGTCATCGCTCAGCCTGCCCTGAGGAGATACCCATGAGCACGCCCGACCCGATCGCTTATTACCCGACGATCAAAGATCTTCCCACCGGCGATCGACCACGTGAGCGCTTGTGCCGTGATGGCGCCACCGCGCTCTCCACGGCAGAACTGCTGGCCATCATCTTTCGCGTGGGTGTGGACGGCGAGAACGTCCTGGCTCTCGCGCAGCGCTTGCTCGCCAAGTACGGCGGCCTGACCGGACTGGCCCGCGCCTCTTTTAGCGACCTGCAAAACGAACATGGCCTGGGCGAAGCCAAAGTGGCGACCTTGAAAGCGGCGTTTGAATTAGGCCGCCGGCTGACCATTACCTCGCCGGACGATCGCATCCAAGTCCGCTCGCCGGCCGATGCGGCCAACCTGTTAATGGGCGAGATGAGCATGTTGGAGCAGGAGCACCTGCGCGTGATGCTGCTTGATACGCGCAATCGCGTGCTCGCGGTGCCCACCATCTATATCGGCAGCTTCAACACCTCGGTCATCCGCGTCTCTGAGCTATTCCGCGAAGCCATCCGCCGCAACGCCGCGGCCCTCATCGTCGCGCACAATCACCCCTCGGGCGATCCCACGCCCTCGCCGGAGGACGTGGCCGTGACGCGCAACATCATCCAGGCCGGACAAATGCTCGACATCGAAGTGCTCGATCACGTCGTGATTGGCCAGCAACGCTTCGTGAGTTTGAAAGAACGGGGGCTGGCCTTCAGCAGCTAAAGCATGGTTACTGTTCGCCCAGCAATTCCACTTCAGCCACCGAAGAGTGATAGGTGTGGCCGGAGGCATAGAACTTGATTGACGTGATCTGCGTCGGTTTCAAGGTTTCAATGAGGTTCAACTCGTACGTGTAGGCCCCGTTAAGCGGAATACGCTGATGTTCCTCACGGTTGCCTGATCCCAGGTTGTAGGGGGGATTAGCGCCGCTGGCATCCGGTACAGCATAGAAACCCTGCAAGAACTTAGCCGCGTTATTCTCCTGATCTTTGTACTCCAGCTCAAACATCATAGGACATTCCGTGCCCAGGGCGCCGCAGACCGGTACATCCTGTCCCAAGATCTGCACCACGAAGTGCAGCCGCAGTGAAGTAAAGCCACGCACATCGGCGTTGATGCTTTGGCGCATGCCGGTCGCAGCATGATAAAAGCCCCGGCGTTCAAATACGGCCGAGCGCTGGCCGCCGACGGCTTGGATCGTGACCGTCCCTTCCCGCTCGCGTGTATTCTGCAGATCATTGTAGAGGTCCCACGTGTCACTCAACGGGACGCGGAAGTTGCCATTCGATACCAGGTTGCGCACCGGCGACAGCACACCCGAAGGCGGACCATTCAACTTCACGACCGTGCGTTGTTGCTGGCTCAATTCCTGTAGCTTGCCCTGCGCACTGATCTGGGCCGCACCTTCACGCACAGTCAGCTGTGTTTCATCGTTGCTGACCTCAAATGCGTAAGAACCTTCCTGCAAGGTAGTACGCGCCTGCGGCGTGATCAACACCGCTTCGATGGGCCGGCTGCTGTTGGCGATATTCACGCGTACGCGTCCGATGTTGGTCAAGAGTTCGATCTGATGCGGACGCGCGCTCATCTGAAAACGCGGGAGCTGGGCGCGGACAATTTCCAGATCGGTGCTGCCGTAGATCTGGACCGTTTCCAGGATCGAGTTATCCTGTGGGGAACGAATCGTCAGCAGGGCTTGCACATTTTCATCGGCGCGGATGGAAGCCCCTTCTGGAACATTGGGCAGCGAGGTATTTACACCGATGGGTTCTGCGACGCCTGCCCGGCTGACCAGGGCGGTGCCCCGCTGTACATCCAGCGTGATCGCAGCTGTTTCACTGGAATCGTTGACGATGCTGCCCACAGTTAAGGGGACGGACACAGCCAGGCCAATGCACATGAACAGCGAGATTAGCAGAACAGTCCAGGCCAGTCGTTCAGGGTTACGGCGCATGACTCACACTTGCCAAGCAGCTTTACCTTTATTCAATGGTGAAGTGCTTAAACTCCCCAGTCGCAGGAAAATATTCGTGCTGCACCTGATCGATGCGCGCCATGGGCGGCCCCTGGTGCAGAAACTCCAACAACCGATCGAGCGCGGCGCGTGGCCCTTCAGCGACTACCTCCACGCTGCCATCGTAACGATTGGCAACCCAACCGGTCAAATCCAACTCACTGGCCGTATCGCGTGTGTAAAAACGGAAACTCACCCCTTGTACCCGGCCAAAAACGGTGGCGTGCAGACGCTCAATGGATTTTTTCACCATGAGATGTGCTCCCTGCGAGGTTGTGCGATAATACCATCTGGGATCAGGGGCGTCAAGCAAGCGCTTAGCTCAAGGGTTGGGAATCATGCCGGGCGGTCCACAGCCAACGAACGCAGACCGATCACGGAAAACGTGCCCCCTGCGTTCGACCATGTCCGGTGTCGAGATCATACTGGTTGTCAAATTGCCGCATCTCCTGCAAGACCGTCTGGGCCGCGGCCTCTGCTGATAGGCAGCCACCACGCTTGATTGCCGTAGCCACCGCTGGGAAACGTGACACCACGTTGTTGACATGCCCATTCTCGTGAAGCGCCAGGGCGTAGAGATAACCATTCCATTTAGCCACCAACTCAGGGGTGGCCTCCGCCGTGGGGGTCCAGCGCGGAAAAGTCACTGTGATTTCGTAAGAAACCTCAGCAGCCTGTAAGCGGCATTGAGCCGTCCCGCGTCCCGGCCAGTCCCACCGCACAGACCACCTAGTGTACGCATCATGACCGCCTGGACCATAGGCATCGAGCTGGACGCGCATCTCGGACTCGGTTGAGCCGCTGATGTCGTATAACTGAAGCGTCGCATGTGGAAACCCCACTGGAGCCAGGGTCGGCAATGGGCGTCCATCCTGGGAGGCAGTGGCTGGACGGCTGACGCACGCGGCCAATAAAACAACTGCCATCCAAAGGACTAGCCACACCCAGCGGATCAGCATGATCCCTGCCGGAACTTGAGCAGTCGCCACAAGATCAGGAGACTCGCTCCGCCAACCGCAACCATCAATCCCGCAACAAGCCATGGGGGAGCAGCGGAAAGAGATTCAGCGCTGAGCGCTTGCAGGGACACGGCCAGAGGCTCGGTGTTGAACGTCCAGTTGAAACCGGTGTAGGCATAGACGTTACCCTGGC
>JAUQXC010000467.1 GCA_030834825.1 Thermoflexales bacterium | reverse complement strand
CTCAACGGTCAAGGGAATCTTAAAGAACTTACGGATGGTGATCGTGGGGCCGACGAGCGAGATGGGTGGGATGACGGCGTTCACACGGCTACCATCCGGCAGACGGGCATCGACATAGGGTGACGCCTCGTCGATGCGGCGGCCCAACGGCGCGACAATGCGATCGATGATGCGCATCACGTGATCGTTGCTCTCAAACTGCGCGGTCGTGCGAATGACCTTGCCAGCCCGTTCAATATAGATGTTCTTCGGCCCGTTGACCATCACCTCGGTAATCGTTTCGTCGGCCAGGAACGGCTCGATCGGACCAAACCCGAGAATTTCTGCGACGATCTGCTCGAACAGGCGCTGGCGCTCGACGCGGCTCAAGATGATGTTCTCTTCAGCCAGGACGGTGTCGTACAGTCCTTCGATCGTAGATCGCACCTCATCGGTCTTGCTGACATCCATGGAGGGATCCATTTCCGCCAGCAGCTTATTCTGGACGCGCGTCTTCAAATCCAGATAGGCATCCCGTGTCGGTGAAGTGGAAGCCGGGGCACGCTTGAGGCGCATCTCGGTCAGTTTGGATTGTTCACCGCCTGAGGGCGGCCGGGCAGCCGGCGTCCCAGAACCTGAAGCGCCCGTGGGCGTATTGGCCGGAGTCGTCTGTTGTTGGCTCTTTTCGATCCGTTTAAGAAGTGACATGTTGCCTCCCGATAAACTTATAGCGTCTCGCTAAAACTACCGAAACAACCCAGTCCGTTTGCGTGAGTCATCAGCAGCCCCAGTCAGCTCTGCGGCCGAACGTCGGAACTCGGTCGCCACCCGGTCGGCGAGCTGCTGAATTGCCTGGCCGATGGGTTTGGCGCGCTGATCGACCATGACCGGCACGCCGCGATTGATCGATGTCAGGACCAGAATTTCGTCTAACGGAATCTGCCCCACCACCTGATGTTTGATATTATCCTCGATCATCTGAGCGGTGATTCCGCTGCGCCGATCGACCTTATTGATCACCAACATGATCTTGTTGGGCGGATAGTTCAAGGCGTCCGTAATCTCAAAGAACAAACGGGCATTCTTAATGGCTGGGATATCCGGCGTGGCCACCAGCACAATCCGATCCGCCAGATCCATCGCCGTCAGGATCGTGTCGTTGATGATCGTCGCTGTATCCACCACGACAAAATCATACTGCCGGCGCAGTTCTTCCAGAATACGCTTGAGGTAATCAGGCGTGACTAAATCAGCCATTTCCGGTCGCGGCGGAGCAAGCAACGCCTTAATCCCGGAAGCGTGAGCGACGGCGCTCGTGTCGATGGAATCTGGATCCAAGTCTTCAATGGTGGCGCACAAATCCGTGATGTTGCGGCTAGGCGGCAGATTCAAAAAAACGCCTATATCGCCAAATTGCAGACTGGCATCCACTAGGATCGTGCGATTGTTACTCGCTCGCTGCTGCAAGGCAACGGCCAGGTTGACAGCCACCGTTGTGGTCCCAATGCCCCCCTTTGGCCCGAACACAACGATCACGCCACCATCTTTGCCAGGCTGAGCGGGAGTGGTTGGGCCGCTTTTTCCCGCTTGAGGTTGAGCAACAGCCGGAGTCGCCGCGGCCAGAGTCGCTGCTCGTGTTTGACCCATCCGATGCACGCGGCGGATGGTGGAGACCAGATCTTCACTCGTAAACGGCTTGGTCAAAAAGTCGCGTGCGCCGGCCAGCATCGAGCGGCGTAGATAATCCGCTTCACTCTGCACCGACATCATAATCACCTGCGCAATGGGGACGTCGCGCGTGATCATCTCAACGGCGGTAATCCCGTCCATGTCCGGCATGTTGATGTCCATCATGACGATGTTAGGCTGTAGGTCGCGCGCGAACTGAACCGCTTCACGGCCTGTCGCCGCCACACCAACCACCTCGACATCAGCCTCAAAGGCGAGCAACTTGCGGACATTCTCACGTGTTTCCGGAATGTCATCGACGATGAGAACACGAATTTTATCAGTGCCAGAAGCCATAGGAGTTATTTATCCTTCAACCACAGCCATCACCCAGATCAAACCACTTAGTTGCCTCAACTTATTGCGGCGGAGCAACGACCCTGGTGTCAGGGCTGACAATGATCGTGTTCGCCTTAGGCGGAAGAGTGATATTGAAGTTGGTCAAAATGTACTGGTATGAGACGGTTTCGGTGGAAACAGGCGCATTGTCACCCGCGCCGCGCAAAACAAGATTGAGATTGATGTCGTCTTCCTGCTGCAGCCATTGCAGAATCAAAGCTTGTTGCTGATCGACCAATAGAATAATCATATCAGGACGCGGGGGCGTTCCCGTGGGGGTTCCCGCGGCAGCAGCAGATTGCGCAGCCTGTTGGTCCGGCGACAAGGTCGGGGTGGCTTTCGGCAGTAGACCACCCATCGGCCATTCACCGACATGCAGCACTTCGACGTTTTGGAGCGTCAGCTGGGACAACAGCCGTGGTTTAATGGTCACACTGCTCATCTTAGCCTGCACGCTCGTTACCGCTGCCTCTGGATCAAGACCGGCGGAAATCAGATCGTCAATCAGATCGCGGTTAAAAGGAATAATCGGATACTGACCTTCTTGGTCCACTTCTACGATTGAGAATGAGACAATCACGTCAACATGATCGCCCGCCCCAATGGCATAACCGACGCTGGTCAGCTTGTCGATGGGATAAGACATCGCAACTTTGCCGGCCGGAATAAATAGTGAGGCGTCACTGCCCCGGGCCGTGAGCGATTCGGGATCGGCGGCAACCAACGTTTCCAACATGGGCTGGCCGCGTAATACATCTGTACGTGCGATTCTCCCCACCACCTTGTCGGGATCCATAATGATCAAATCGGCGGGTGGCAGGCTGTCATTTGGCCACTTGCTGGGAACAACGGCATCCGGACTAATGACGGCGCCTCGCGGGATGTTCTGCGCCGCCACAAGAATTTCTGTGGTTTGAATTTCAGGAGCGGAGGTTGCCAGTGGTTCAACAGGCGTTTGGGGGCTTAAAGTCTGTGGCAAAATCACCAGCACTACCAGCGCGCCCACTAACAGCAAGATGCCCAACAAAATCAACATGCGGCTGCGGTTCATAGACGTCACTCCTTACTTAAAAAGGGATTATTGAAACCACAACCACTCTGCCTGGCCAGTCAGAGCGGATCTTCACACCACTTGGTCACTACCAGTTGCCTCTCACTTTACTGATCTATTCGGCACAATAAGACAACAGTTGAAAGTTAAGGACAAGGCTCAAACTGCGACAAACGCAGCCTCATTGTAGCAGAATTGTCAGCCAGAGGCAACTAAAATCAAACGCACGCTTACGGTTTGCACAACAACAACCAGCGCTAAACCGGATCCCCCTTAGTCGCCCCAAGGTAACATGACTGAATGAATAATTCAAGATGACTTAAGCTTGGTCATCCCCCCAAAAAGTTTTCCCGCTTCGCCGGGAAGGGCTCTAGCTGGACAGGACCATCCATCAAGAACCTTTGCTAACCATGCCATTCGACCCGGAAGAAGCTGTCAGCCTAACAACAGCAAAGCCCTCCAACACTGGAGGGCTTTGCGCTACAAGGTTCTGGTTGCAGAACAACTAGACGTTCGCGTCAATGGTCGAGAAGATGTTACCGATAGCCGGGCCGAGCAGGGCCAAAATAACGATCACAACAATGGCCACCAAAACAAGAATCAACGCATACTCAACCAAGCCCTGACCTTCCTCACGAGGTAAATACAACATGTCCGCTCACCCCCTTTCAAAGATAATTGATTCAGTTAGGAATGACACTGAACTGCAAAAACTATACCACTCTAACCATATTGAAACCATAGGACCATAGTACCTCGCAAACCACGGGGATTTGTCAAAGGTTTGTCTCAAAAGAAAGCGATCCCTCTTTTAATAGGGCCCCTCCAAGTGATCAGATTGACATTTGAAGTGTGACCTTGGTTCCTCGTCCAATCGCGCTATCAATCCGAATATCCCCGCCCAACATCGCCACGCGTTCTCGCAAAGTACTCAAGCCAATTCCCTTGGGTTGTACAGCAGTCAGGACCTCGGCCACATTGAACCCGCTGCCGTTATCCTCGACGGTGGCTTGTGCCAGGTCTTCGCTCACGTCAAGAAAAACTTGCGCCCGGGTGGCATGCGAATGAGTCCTAACATTAGCCAACAATTCTTGGATAACCCGGAAAATCACGACTTCTTTGTAAGCCGCAAAGCGCCGCTCAGCGCCGGTGACCGTCAACACGGCCGGCACGCCGCTCTTTTCATTATAATGATCCACGTAGCGCCGCAAAGTGGGAATCAATCCTAAATCGTCCAACATCATGGGGCGGAGATCAAACATGTAATCACGGACTTTTTGGAACGTGGTTGTCACGGCCGTCTTTAATTCACCCAGTTCATGCCTGGCTCGTTCAGTATCAGAATCAAAGACCCGCTCGCAGATTTCCGCTTGAAGAATCAGGTTCGTCAATGACTGGGCCGGGCCGTCATGCAGCTGGCGGACGAGCCGCTGCCGTTCCTGCTCTTGCGCCTCAATGATGCGCACGATGGAGGACTGCCCGCTCGTATCGGCATCTGCCGCTGCCGACGCTGACAATGGACCTGACTTGCCGGACACCGACTGCAGAGATTCAGTCACTTTTCGCAGATAGGTCACATACCGGCCGATGTTGTGTTGGTCGCTTTGAAGCTTCTCCAGCTGTCCGCGCATCATAAAAAGACGTTTTTGTGCATCAAGGGCGGCGGTGTAGGCGGCTTGAAGATCGGCGCGCGGGACGGTGTCCAGGG
>JAUQXC010000466.1 GCA_030834825.1 Thermoflexales bacterium | reverse complement strand
GCTGGCGGTGGCGGCAGCGTAGGTGGATCCGTCGGCGGTGGCGGATCCGTCGGCGGCGGTGGCTCCGTCGGCGGTGGGTTCGTCGGTTTGGGTGGTTGATCGGGTTTTTCGGTTGGCGGTAACGGCGTGTCGATGATGGTTGTAGGTGTCAGTGTGTTGGGAACAATCGTGCGCCGCACGCGAGTGCGCGTGGGCGTCGGCGTATAAGTGGCCGTGCGGGTGGCGGTCTGGGTCGCCTGCGGTGTTTCCGTGGGCGTGGGCGTCGGCGTGATCGAGATGATCTGGATCGGGGTGGCAGTGGCTGCACCTGCCGCCGGCGTGGGCGTGATCAATAACACGATCTGCAGCGGCTTGCCTGGCTCGGCGCTGGCCTGCCAACCCTGCGGCAGCGTAGCCTGCTGGTTACCCGATCGGATATCGAATTCGCCGGAGTTGATGATGACTTGCAGCCGATCGCCGTCGAATTTTAAGTGATAGCGCCCGGCCCCGCTGCGCGGCACGACGGCGAGGTCCGTCACCACCATGCTGAAGTTCTGCGCCGCTTCCTGGTAGGCCTGCACTTCGAAAGCATGACTGCGTAAGGTGCCCGTGACCGATCCTGCCAGTAGGCGAAAGATTGCCACGCGATCGGTCGCGCCGATGGTCAAGAGGACCAAATGCGAGTCAGATCCCATCTCCAACGTGCTGCCATCTGAGAATTGCAGCGTCACGGTCTGATCCGAGGCGGTGTACAGGTGATCGTCGGGGGTGAGCAAGACGCTTTCAGGCAGATCGCTTTCGTTACCAGTGCTGGGACGTGCGAGGGTAGCCGATCCGTCTATGCGCGTAATCGACACGGCATTTACCGGATTGATCGTCGGCTGTTGACCGCCACACGCGGTCAACACTACGGCCAGCACCAGCAAAGTTACTGGAAACCGGGTCCATGGATAGGGGCGAGAGAAACGATGTGCCACGACGTTGTCCTAATAGAATTAACGGATGAGTTCAGTGTAAGGATTCTAGCACGGCTTGACGTTCCGTGCCTGAAAACGACGGTGGGCACATGCCTATTCTAGCGCAGATGCCTCTGTAGGAAATTTCAATTGGGTTACAGCGCTGTGACGTTATCTCTGCCCAAAAATCAATCCAGCGGCCACTCGCTCTCACCGGTGAGGTATCTAATGTCGTTAATTCTAACCAGATCAAAGATGGGGTCAGACAGGGGCATCGCCGTTCTCTGGGGTTACGACTTCAGTTGGATATGACCGATTCAGAATCGGGTTTCTTCCGAGAAGAAACTTCTTTCATGGGAGCGTGTCACGAAAAGATCAGCGTAGCATCCGCTCATCGCCCACCCGCTTGGTGATGCCCTGCGCGTCGAGGTATTCCATCAGCGCCAGCGCGTACTTACGACTGGTATTGAACCGATCGCGCACTTGCGCCACCGTGATGGTCTTCTGAGTATTGAGGTGTGCGCGGATGTGCTCCAGCCCCGATCGGTAGGTTTCCGCCAACAGCAGCACGTCTTCGCTAAGCTTGATCAAGCGACCCAGATCGATCAACGCGGTCAGCACATCGCCGCCGGTGATTTGTTCCGCGTCCTTGGGTGACGGGGTGTTCCAGGGTGTGGCCTTGAACTTGCCGACGAGCAAATCGATGGCCTGCTGTTGTTCCGGCTTGAAGACGATGGTGAAATCGGGTGCATGCAGGACTGAACCCGTCGCCGCGATGATGTTTTCCTGCAGCATTTGTTCCACGATCAAATTGAAGGTCTTGGTCTCCAGTCCCAGGCGGCTCTTCATTTCCTCGCGCGGTATACCGATCTTCAGCGGGTTGGTTTGATGGTAGACGGTTAACACACTGCTGATCTTGTGGCGCAGGGTGGCCCAACCGCTGGCGGCCAGGTACAGATCGGCTTTCAGTGGACGGGCCAGCTGTGACTCCAGCAATTCACGCAGCGCGGCCTGCGCCTCGTCTTTGGACAATGACGCGCGCTTGAATAATTCAGCGGAACTCAGCGGGCCGCCGGCTTCCAACGCTTTCAGCAATAGTTCACTCGGTGTGCCGCGCGCTAAAGTCTCCAACCGCGCCACGACTTCCGGCTTGAAGCGGCGATGACGGCGGCCCGGCTGTGGATCGATCACCAGGCCTCCGCCCAGCGTGATCGACGGCGAAGGCAGGCGCACAATGAACCGATCGCCCTTGACCAACGGCAATGGCTCGCGCAGCGCAAACTGTAGCCAGCCGGTCTGGCCCGGCGCCAGCTGTTCGTCGTTCAATAAACGCAGATGGGCGCTGACTTCCGCTGCACCATGAAAGAACTTGACTTCGGCATTGTGCGCCAGCGGGCGCGGCGAACTAGCCAGATGTTCGAACTGTGCGTCGATCAGGACGGTGGGTGTGAGCCAGCCCGGGGTCGTCACGACGCTGCCGCGCTTGACTTCGGCCAACTCGACACCGCTGAGATTGATCGCCACGCGGCTGCCGGGCACCGCCACCTCGATCTTGGTCTTGTGGGTCTGCAGGCCGCGAATGCGCGCCGACAAGTTCTGTGGCAGGATGACTACCTCATCGCCTACGTGTAGGGAGCCGTCGATCAAAGTGCCGGTGACGACGGTGCCGAAGCCCGCTATGGAGAAGACGCGATCGATGGCGTGTCGGGGCCGCTGGCGATCGGGGCGGGGCGGGCGCTGTTCAAGGACGTGCTCAATCGCCTGCAACAGATCGGACACACCTGCACCCGATCGGGCGGAGACCGGCACCAGCGGGGCGGAAGCCAGCACCGTACCTTGCAACGCTTCACGCACGTCGAGCTGGATCAACTCCAGCCACTCGGCATCGACCAGATCGATCTTGGTCAGCGCCACCACACCGGCGTCGATCTTGAGCAGATCGAGAATCGCCAGATGTTCGCGAGTCTGAGGCATCACGCCTTCGTCGGCAGCGATGACGAACAGCGCGGCGTCGATGCTGCCCACACCCGCCAGCATGTTCTCGATGAAGTCAATGTGGCCGGGCACATCCACAATGCCGATCGCTTCGCCGTGGGGCAGGGTCAGCCACGCAAAGCCGAGATCGATCGTCATCTCGCGCTCGCGTTCTTCTTTGAGGCGATCCGGATGGGTGCCGGTGAGAGCTTGCACCAACGTCGATTTGCCATGGTCGACATGGCCGGCGGTGCCAATAACACGCATGATAATCCCCGTCTGTTGGTGGGATGAAACCATCCCCGTCTTTGCCCAGGTCCGCCGCGAAGCGGCGCCAGGCGTGGTGGGTGAAATGGTCCCCGCTGCCGGCGGAAAAGACTAGCGTCGATCGAGCATGGGGGTAGGTAGTCCCATGCCATCTTCCGGAGCTTGTGCGGGCGGCACCGGATATTGGGGCAGCGTGCTCTGGTTGGTGTCCACCAGCGCGGTCACTGCCTCGATGAAGGCTTGCAGGAACTTGTCGTGATCGTTGCGCAGCACGGTGATCTGTTCTTGCAGCGGGGCGGGCGCAGCTTCCAAGCGTTCCAGGCGCTCTTCCTCGGCACGGTGAACGCGCTGGTGTTCGTGCCAGAGCGCTTCGGTATGGGGTTCCAGCTTGCCCCAGCGCTTTTCGAACTCGGCCAGGAAATCTTCAAACTGTTTCTTGACGCGATCCTCAAACAGGCGCTCCACTTCGCTGATCTCGGCCACGCGCATGCGTAGGGTCTCCTGGAACGCATTCAACTCGGTTTCGGCGCGCTGATTGATCAACGCTTGTTCGCGCAGCTTGTTCAGCACGCTGGTGTAGTCCACCACCTGGTCGCGCAGTTGATTCAGCATTGCTTCAAACGACTTGACTTGCTGCTGCAGGCGAAAATCGCCAGAGCGCAGATCGTCCAACTGCTTGTCGTGATCGCTGAGACGCGCCGCAAGCGGCTCAAAGCGCGGCGTAATCTTGCCCAGCGCATCTTCCAGTACCTGCAGCTTGCCGGCCAGCAGATCGATTTTCTTAAAGTGATTGGTACTCTCCTGCTCGACGCTCAGCAGGCGTTTGAGATCCTGACGGCGGCCCTCTTCCAGGTACGGCACCCCGCGCGTGCGCTCTTCCACCAGCTGCACGGAGGCTTCAATCTGCGGCTGCATGCGCTGCAGCGCTTCGGCCAGGCGCTTCTCCTCCGCGCGCCGCGAGGGTAATTCTTCTTCAACCTTGCCGATGCGCGGCACTTCCAGCTTGATTTCGTTGATCTGGCGCTGCAGCGTTTCTATCGAAAGATTACGGAGACGCTCAATCTCGCGCTCGGACTTCTTGCGGTCGTCGTCCAACCGATTAATCATCGCGACGATGTCGGTCTTGAATTCTTCCAACACGCGATCGGTGCTGAGTAGCCGCGCCATCAGGCTCTGCGACGCTTTGAGCGCGTTGTCCATCTCCTGCTGGCGGCGCGCCGTTTCAGTGATTTCCAGCGCCTGACCGGCAATCCGTTCCTGCAAAGTGGCAATCTGCGCCTTGTCTTTGCGGCGCTCGTCTTCCATCCATTTGATTTGCTGGGCCAATTGGCCCAGGCTGAGGTCGTCCATAAGTGTACCCCTCCGAGGTTCGGGCGGATTATACAATGAACAAGGAACAATGAACAAGGACAAATGGCCCAAGGCCTCTGTGCAGGGCCAGCCGCCAACAAACACATCACTCACAGCCCACGAGACTGATATAATACGGATATGAAGATCGCACTTGATGCGCGGCTGGTCTACTATCGCCGTTACAGCGGCATCGGACAGTACATCGTCCACCTGGCCGAACAACTGCCTGGCCTCGATGTGGATAACTCCTATACGATCATTCACAGCCGTAAAGATCGTGTGCCGCCACGTCACCCAGCCGCGCGCAAGTGGGCGGCGTGGACGCCCAGCCATCATCGCCTGGAGCAGATCGCTTTTCCCTGGGAACTGCGGCGCTTGCCGATCGATCTGCTACACAGCCCCGATTTCATTCCCCCTTTCACGGGGCGTTTTAAGCGCGTCATCACGGTGCACGATCTCAACTTCCTGTATTATCCGCAGTTCCTCACTTCGGCGAGTCGCCGCTATTACAACACTCAGATTGAGCGCGCGGTCCAGGCCGCCGATCACATTCTGGCAGATTCGCACGCCACGCGACTGGACTTGATCAAACTGCTCAACGTGCCGGAAGAGAAGATCACGGTGGTGTGGCTGGCGCCGAACGCCGAGGTGTATCGTTCCCTGGATCCCGCCGCGACGGTCGCTGCGCGTGCCCGGCTGCAGCTGCCCGATCGGTTCATCCTGTTTGCCGGAACGTTGGAGCCGCGCAAGAACGTGGCGGGATTGCTGCGCGCCTATCACCTGCTGCTCGAGCGTGATCCGCGTTCGCCCGATCTCATCCTGGCCGGTTCGCGCGGCTGGTTGTTCGACGAGACGCGCGCGTTGATCGACGAGCTACACCTGAGTGAGCGCGTGCACTGGATCGATTCACCTGCCGATACCGATCTTGCGGCATTGTACCAGGCCGCCTCAGTCTTCGTGTTGCCCTCGCATTACGAGGGCTTCGGTCTCACTGTGTTGGAGGCGATGGCCTGCGGGGCGCCGTGTATCATCAGCGATCGCGGCTCGCTGCCGGAGATTGCCGGTGGTGCGGCCGTCGAGATCGATCCTGCCGATATTGTGGAGCTGGCCGAGGCCCTGCTGGGCGTGTTGCATGACGATCGGCTGCAGCAGCGGCTGCGGCACAAGGGCTTGGCGCGCGCTGCCGAATTTTCGTGGGAACGCTGCGCGCGCGAGACGCTGGCGGTGTATCGCCGTGTGTTGGGTACGAAGTAAAAAGATCTCTCATGCGCATCCTCTTCTTGACGCCGCAATTTCCGTATCCGCCGCATAAAGGCACCACGCTGCGCAACTATAACCTCATCGCCGGTCTCGCACCGCGGCATGCGATCGATCTACTCTCGTTTGCCGATTCAGTTCCCGGCTCTGCGCCGCTCACACAACTCTGCCGACGTATTGCCACGGTGGCGCTCCCCCGGCGTCCCAACTGGCGGCGTGCGCTGGACACGCTGCTCTCGCCTTGGCCGGACATGGGACTGCGACTGTGGTCAAGTGCGTATCGACAGCAGTTGGCGACGTGGCTGCGTGAAGGCGCTTATGATGTGATTCAAGTGGAGGGATTGGAGTTGGCGCGATACCTCCTAGCCCTTGACCCCTTCTCTTCGAATGACATGGCGCATCCAAGAAAAGGGGAAAGGCCGCTGATTGTGTTTGACGACCACAACGCAGAGTATTTGTTGCAGAAGCGCATGGCCGAAGCGGAGATCGCCGCGCGCGGCTGGAACGCGGGCGCGGTGTACTCCTCCATTCAATGGCGCAAGTTGCGAAGTTTCGAACGGCGGGTGTGTGGCCAATCCGATCGGGTGGTGTGCGTCTCGACGGCCGATGCGGCGGCAATTCGGCAGCTCGATCCGGCGGTGAAGGTTCACGTCATCCCCAACGGCGTCGATACCGATTTTTATCAGCGGGAGAAAGTGACACCGCTCGATCTGCCGCCGCAGACCTTGGTCTTCACCGGCACAATGGATTTTCGGCCGAACGTCGACGCGGTGCTGTGGTTCGCACAAGCAGTGCTGCCCTTGATTAAGCCGCAGGTACCCGATCTACAAGTCTACATCGTCGGACAACGTCCGCACGCGCGGCTGGAGGTGCTGCGGGCAGATCGCGCGATAACGATCACGGGTGCGGTGGACGATACGCGGCCTTACATCACCGCCGCAAGCGTCTATATTGTTCCCTTGCGCATGGGGGGAGGCACCCGCTTGAAGCTACTGGAGGCGCTCGCGCTGCAAGCGCCGATTGTCAGCACCACGCTGGGCGCGGAAGGTTTTGCGGTGACGAATGGCCGGGAGCTGTTGTTGGCCGATGAAG
Source organism: Thermoflexales bacterium (assembly GCA_030834825.1). Lineage (GTDB taxonomy): Bacteria > Chloroflexota > Anaerolineae > Fen-1058 > Fen-1058 > Fen-1058. Next base: position 843 of record JAUQXC010000466.1, on the reverse strand, counting down.
CCGCTTCATTCGCGCAAGCGATCATAGAATTGCTCGAAGATCGCGGACGGGTGCAGGCGTTGCGGGCCGCGGGTCGATCGTTTGCGGTGCAGCATTATGACTGGCGCAGCATCGTGCCACAGCTGGAGGAAGTGTACAACCGATCGTAGCGCCAGCGCAGCGCTGCCCGGCACGTGTTGCTCGGTGCTACAATCTCAGCGCGTAAGAGGCCGTCATCTGCCGGATGAAGGCCGAGAGCAGATCGGGAAACAGGCCGAAGATCAAGCATAACAGTAACGCGCCGGCGATCAGCATGATGGTCGACGTGGATTCCTGCACCGGTTGGATGTGCGGATCGCCGATCGGGCGGAGGATATACTGTAGGCCGCGCAGCACACCCGCGACCACGCCGATCGAACTCAACACCAGCGCGAGAGAGGCTCCCACATCGCTGCCGGCGGCTTGTTGCAAGGCGCCCCAACGTCCGGCGAAACCAGCCAGCGGCGGCACGCCCGCCAGTGAGAGTGCCCCAACGATCAAAGCCGCTGCCGCCCAGGGCCGGCGCCAAGCTAAGCTGGTCATGGCGAGGAAAGTATCATCTTTTGCTTCACTGCGCGCCAGCGCCAGCCCCATCGACATGAGACCTAATCCAAAGGTGCGCAGGAATATCACGAACAACGCGGCGGTGAGTCCGGCTGTGGTCTGTGTGCCAAAAGCGACCAGGGCTACGCCAATATCCGCGAGCACGGCATAGCCCATGATGCGCCCGAAGTCGCGCTGAGCAAAAGCCAAAGTGCCGCCCACCAAGGCCGTCATCAACCCCGCCAGCCGCAGTACCTCAAACACTTGTGCATTGTCGGCCAA
>JAUQXC010000465.1 GCA_030834825.1 Thermoflexales bacterium | reverse complement strand
TATAGGCGTGCGCCTGGAAGACTACTAAAGGGATCTGGAACAAATCGTTCGGCCGTCAGCTCGGGGAAATTAAGGTAACCTCGTGCTAGACTGATGCCGCCAATGTACAGCTCACCACCGACTCCGATTGGAATGGGATTGCCATGCTTATCTAAGATGGCCATGGTCCGGCCAGGCAGCGGCCGACCGACAGATATACTCTGCCCAGACAAGCCTTGTGAAGCAGGCTCGTGTACCTCATGTATCGATACCTCAATTGTCGCTTCGGTAGGACCATAAGCATTGATCAAACGGGCCGGATGAAATCCTGTTTTGTGCCACAGGCATAAAGCGTCAGCACGCATGCGGTCGCCCCCCACAATTACCAGCCGAAGAATGTGTTGGTTGGCATAGCGTGATGCCATTATCCAGTCTTGAGCTACCTGGTGCCAATAAGCTGTTGGGGGATTTACAACAGTGAGTGCCAAAGTAGCGATATTCCGATAAAAGTCTTCTGCCGACCATATATCGGCGCCGCGTAAAACTAGCTTTGCGCCGGCTGACAAAGTCGGTAAGATTTGATCGAGCGAAGCATCAAAATCGAGCGAAGCAAACTGGAGAACATTATCGTTGGAATCAAGATGATAGTAACCTCGAATAATCCGGCAGAGGTTAGAAAGTGCTTGATGGGGGATGAGCACCCCTTTTGGCTTACCGGTTGACCCAGAAGTATAAATCACATAAGCCAAGTTTTGTGGAACGACTACTACCGAAGGATTACAATCCGGCTCTTGGGCAATTAGAGACCAATCAGTGTCCATACAGACTGTCTGACCAAGCCCGGCGGGCATCTGATTCTGTACACTCTGCTCAGTCAATACGATTTCTGCCATTGCATTTGATAGGATTAAGGCTAAACGTTCCTGGGGATAAGTTGGATCGATGGGAAGATAAACACCTCCAGACTTCATTACCCCTAGCAAAGCGATTATTGCTTCTGGTGAACGTTCTAGACAGACGGCCACAATGGTCTCGGGCCTAACCTCGATTTTCCGCAGATAATGAGCCAGTTGATTGGCTCGTCGATTTAATTCACCATAGGTCAGTTGAGCGTTCCCCTGCACAACTGCGATCCTATCAGGTTCGCGTGCCACTTGTTCCTCAAATGTTTGAATCAAAGACTCGTCATATTGAAGAGTGGTGGGCGTATCATTCCACCCAACCAGCTGGCCGTATTCCGCCTCCGTCAGTAGTGGAAAGCTGTCAATACATTGATCTGGATTGTCCACGATCTCTTGTAAAAGCATCTGGAAGTATTTCGACATTCGCGCCAGCGTGTTCACGTCAAACAGATCTGTATTGTATTCAAAGACCCCACTCAATCCTTGTTCAGTTTTTGTGAGCGATAATGTCAAATCGAACTTGGTCATTTCAGTGTCATAGGGCAGTAGATTAAATGCTACCTGTCCAGCCTGCAAGGACGTAGTCGCCGTATATTGGAGGGCGAACAATACTTGGAAGATGGGGGTATAGCTCAGGTGTCGTTCCGGGCGTAATACTTCAACAAGATATTCAAAAGGTAAATCTTGATACAAATAGGCCTTTAAGCACACTTCACGAACTTGGCGCAACAAATCCCGGAAAGAGAGCTTTCCAGAAAGATGGTTGCGTAAAGCCAACATATTAACAAAGAAACCGATCAAGTTCTCAATCTCAGTTGAATTACGATTTGCTACTGGAGTACCTATAACCATATCTTCTTGCCCGGAGTATCGATAGAGCAAGGTCTGAAATGCAGCCAATAGGGTCATGAAAAGAGTGGCTTCCTCTTGTTGCCCCAATACTGTTAGTACGCGCACTAAATTCGATGGGATCACAATCGGATAAGTGGCGCCGTGAAAGGTCTGTACAGGGGGGCGTGGTCGATCGATAGGAAGGTCTAGCAAGTTCGGCGCATCCGCTAGCTGCCCTTTCCAATAGGCTAAAGCCTTTTCAAAGGCTTGGGCCTGCATTTGCTGGCGTTGCCACACAGCAAAATCTGCATATTGAATGGGTAGGTCTGGAAGTTGTATACGTCTGCCACTCGTAACAGCTTGATAGGTGGTCATCAGCTCGCGTGCCAGAATTTCCATGGACCAGCCGTCTGAAACGATATGATGCATGATGAGTAGAAAGAGGTGATCGATCTCGCTCAGCCGAATCAATCTACTGCGCAACAAGGGACCCTGCTTGAGGTCGAAGGGGTGTTGAGCTTCTTCGCGGATTAATCGTTTTGTTTCCTTACTTCGTTCAATTTCCGAGAGATTTCTAAGGTCGATGACGGGCAACCCCAGATACATTTCTGGGATAATGACCTGAGACGGCTGTCCATCTTCGCTTGCAAATATGGTGCGCAAAGTTGCATGCCGTTTGATGATGACTTTCAAACTCGCTTCTAGCGCTGCCTCGTCTAAAACACCTGTGCATCTAACTGCCACCGGCATGTTATAAAAGGAGTCATCCGGCATCAGCTGATTGAGAAACCACAGCCGTTGTTGAGCAAAGGATAGTGGCAAGGGGCCAAGGCGCTGAGTAATATGGATGGCAGGTTGAAGTGTGCCAGCGCCGACACGGCTGGAGAGTATAAGCTGTGCTGCTAATTGCCTAATGGTGGGTACTTCAAAAACAACCCGCACCGGTAATTCTACGTGAAATGTCTCGCGTATGCGTGAAACCAGCTGGGTCGCTAATAGGGAATGTCCGCCCAAATCAAAAAAATTCGTATCGGTCTTGATCCCATTGACGCCAAATAGTTTGGTCCAAATCCCCAATAGCACTTCTTCAAACGGATGTTGGTAGGGCCTATCAGCAGCTTCTTGCTCCTCAGCCGCTTGCGTGAGCAGCACCATTGGTGCGATATTGGACAGCGCCTGTCGATCTAATTTGCCGTTAGGCGATAGTGGCAAAGTGTCCAACACAACATAGGCGGCGGGCACCATGTATTCAGGAAGTTTGCTCTTTAAGAACTGTCTTAGCTCGCTTATCTCCGGTGTTGATGGTTGCTTGGCGACCAAGTAGGCTGTCAAACTCTTTTCGCCTGGTATGCTATTCTCACGGAGTAGAACCACGGCTTCCGCAATAGCCGGGTGCTCTTTCAAGCTTGCTTCGATATCACCTAATTCAATACGCAGCCCTCGTACTTTAACCTGGTAGTCTGTACGACCCAAAAACTCAATATCCCCATTGGGTAAGTAACGTGCTAGATCGCCGGTGCGATAAAGCCGCAGACCGGGCACTGTGCTAAATGGATTCGGTACGAATTTTTCTGCCGTCAAATCCGGGCGATCCAGGTATCCACGCCCTACGCCTACACCGCCGATATATAACTCGCCTATGCACCCGCTGGGCACTGGTGTGAAATGTGAATCCAAGAGATAAATCTGAGTATTGGCAATGGGACGGCCAATAGGGACAACCCGATATGGATATTCCCGTGTACACGTCCAAGCTGTTACATCCACGGCCGCTTCGGTGGGGCCATATAAATTATGCAACTGGGCGTTCACCCGACCCGAAAATTCGGGCAGCAAATCGGCGGGGAGAGTTTCTCCACTACAGATGACGTGCCTCAAGCTGCGACAGTTTGAATCCAGCTGCCCCGTCAAGAAAATACGAAGCATGGCTGGCACAAAATGCACTACTGTAATGTCTTGCTCAATGATCAGCTGAGTGAGGTAAACGCTGTCTTGGTGACCGCCTGGACGGGCTATGACTAAGCGCGCTCCTATCATCAACGGCCAGAAGAATTCCCACACTGAGACGTCAAAACTATAAGGAGTTTTCTGCAAAACATTATCCGGCGTTGTCAAACCATAGGTGGCTTGCATCCACTGTAAGCGATTGTTTATTCCACCATGCGTGTTCATCGCTCCCTTAGGCTTGCCGGTGGAGCCCGAGGTGTAAATCACGTAAGCTAGGTTATTCGCTTCAATTTGAAGTGAGAGATTCCTTTGACTCTCTTGTGAGAGTATTCCCCAATCGGTATCCAAACAGACTATCTGTGTACCAGCATCGGGTAAGTACGTCACTAATCGCTGTTGTGACAGGACCAGTTTTACGCCAGAGTCCGCAAACATCAATTCGAGCCGTTCTTTGGGATAGGCTGGATCAAAGGGAATGTAAGCCCCGCATGCTTTCAGCACTCCCAATATGCCTATCACCAATTCAAGGGAACGCTCCATGAAGATGCCCACACAGACTTCCGGGCCTACGCCTAAAGACTGCAAATAATGTGCAACACAGTTCGCTCTTCTATTTAACTCCAGATAAGTTAGCTGCTGATCTTCATATGACACCGCAATAGTATCGGGCGCACTGGCCACTTGATCTTCAAAAAATTGATGCAGCCCTGCCTGCTCGGGGAAGTGTGTAGCTGTATCATTCCATCTAATCAAAACCTGTTGAAGCTCTGCTTCAGATAGTAAAGGCAGCTTCGATAGAGGACAATGAGGATCGGAAATGATACCTTCGAGCATTACTTTATAATGCTGCAACAACCTGGAGATGAATTCAGGACTAAACAAGTCGGTGTTATATTCGATTCCGACTATCAATTCGTGATTAGCCTCCGCGATCCGTATAGTCAAGTCGAATTGTGCCGTCTGTGATTCTAAACTTACGGATTGCACGGCCAGCCCGCCCAAATCGAGTCGTATCCCAGACTGGTTTAACATGGACACGGCCCACTGGCTTTCTTGGGGCCAAGGTACTGCCTCCATGGAAAACATTACCTGAAATAGAGGCGAGCGGCTCGGATCGCGTGGCAGCTGTAGCCGTTCCACTAATAAGGCAAAGGGATAATCCTGGTGCTCAAATGCAGCTAGGACGGTTTCACGCACTCTGGTTAGATAATCTTCGAAAGTTGGATCACCTGAAAGGTCTGAACGGATCACAACCGGGTTGACGAAATAGCCAACTATGTTAACCCAATCTGCCCTAGTTCTACCGGACGTAGGCACTCCCAACAGGATGTCGTCTTGGTGTGTATAGCGCTGGAGTAATGCTTGGAAAGCTCCCAGCAACACCATAAAGAGCGTAGCGCCCTGGGTTTGACCGAGTGACTTCAGTTTTTGGACTTGTTCGGCATTTAGCGTTTCAAGTTTCAAGGCTCCGCGGTATGTCTGAGTGGCTGGCCTGGGATGATCGGTCGGCAGATTCAAGATTGGTAAATTGCCGGCCAGCTGTCGACGCCAGTATTCCCACTGCCGATCGCCGCTGGGGCTTAATAGCATATCTTGTTGATGGCGCACGTAATCGGAATATTGCCTGGTTAAAAGGGGCAATGCACTGGCTGAACCGCTGCGTTCAACCGTATATAGATTGTTGAAGTCTCGCACGAGAACGGCCAACGACCAGAAGTCCGCACTGATATGGTGAACGACAAGCAACAAGATATATTTCTGT
>JAUQXC010000464.1 GCA_030834825.1 Thermoflexales bacterium | reverse complement strand
TGTGGGTCGTTATCGTGTATCACCTCATCTTGTTAATTGCGCGAACTTAGCCAGGTCGCGTCTAATGATCAACCCAACTAAACCATTCAAATGCACGCGCTTCATTGAAAAGCGACGTTGGCTTGCCATATAAGTTCTGGTATACTGAGTGACAGCACATACTATGTGACAACACACTGTTGTGTGACAACCACACGGCTGTGTGGCAACCACACGGCTGTGTGGCAACCACACTTTTCAAAACCCCTACCTGGTGAGGAGGCTGGATGGCCGCTGAAATTGAGTCTTTGATCAAGGATTTGACCTCGCAAATCAACGCGTTCAAGCCGCAGGTGGAAGCGGTGGATGTGGGCGAAGTGCTGGAGGTCGGCGACGGGATCGCCCGTGTCAGCGGGTTGACGCATGTGCAGTTGAATGAGTTGGTGGAATTTTCCAACGGCGTGCTGGGCGTGGCGTTCAACCTGGAGGAAGATCGTGTGGGCGTGATCATCCTGGGCGAGTATGCCGAGATCGAAGAGGGCCAGCTGGTGCGCCGCACGCAGCGCATCGCGTCGGTGCCGGTGGGCGACGCCTTACTGGGCCGCGTCGTCGATCCGCTGGGTCGGCCGTTGGACGGCAAAGGCCCCATCGTGACCAGCAAGTTCCGCAATATCGAGCGCATCGCGCCGGGCGTGATCGAACGCAGCAATGTGAATCGTCCCGTGCAGACCGGCATCAAGCCGATCGACGCGATGATCCCGATCGGGCGCGGACAGCGCGAGTTGATCATCGGCGACCGGCAGACCGGCAAGTCCGCCATCTGCGTCGATACGATTATCAATCAAAAAGGCCAGGATTTGGTCTGCGTCTACGTGGCCATCGGCCAGAAACGCTCGGCCATTGCCCGTCTGGTGGCCACCCTCGAAAAGTTCGGTGCGCTGGAATACTCCATCATCGTTATCGCTTCGGCATCTGATCCTGCTTCATTACAATACATTGCACCCTACGCCGGCTGTGCCATCGGCGAAGAAGTGATGGAGACCGGCGTGACCATCGGCGGCCAGCTGGTTAAGGATGCGCTGGTGGTCTACGACGATCTCAGCAAGCATGCGTGGGCCTATCGACAGGTGTCACTGCTCATGCGTCGTCCCCCGGCCCGTGAAGCGTATCCCGGCGATGTATTCTATCTGCATTCCCGTTTGCTTGAGCGCGCGGCGCAGCTCTCCCAGGAACGCGGCGGTGGCTCACTCACGGCATTGCCCATCATCGAGACTTTGCTCGGCGACGTGTCAGCCTATATTCCCACGAACGTTATCTCGATCACCGATGGTCAAATCTATTTGGAGACCGACTTGTTCAATGCCGGCATTCGTCCGGCGATGAACGTCGGTATCTCAGTCTCGCGCGTGGGCGGCGATGCACAGACCAAAGCCATGAAGCAAGTGGCCGGTCGCTTGAAGGGCGATATGGCGCAGTATCGCGACCTGGCTGCCTTTGCGGCCTTCGGTTCCGATCTAGATGCGACGACACGCCGCCAGCTCGAGCGCGGCCAGCGTCTGACTGAAATCCTGAAGCAGCCGCAGTACGCGCCGGTGTCGTTGGCGAATCAGGTCGTGACGATTTTCGCGGCGACCAACGGTTACGCCGATAACGTGCCGGTGGCGCGCATGAAGGATTGGGAAGCAGCGTTGAACAAGTTCATCAGCACGCAATACGCCGGTGTCCTGCAAGCCATTCAGACCGAGAAGCGCATCTCCGACGAAACGCTGTCGACGCTGAAGCAAGCGTGCGAAGAATTCAAGAAGTCGTGGAGTTAGTGGTTTAGCGAGAGAGTAGCTGAGGGTGGTAGTTGAATCAACCCACACGCTTGGCCTCTGGCACTCTCCCGCTATTGCACTCAGGAACTATTTCATGGCTACTGTACGAGAAATCGAACGTCGCATTCGCAGTGTCACGAACATCGCGCAAGTGACCCGCGCGTTGGAAGCCGTCTCGGCCTCCAAGGTGCGTAAAGCGCAGAACGCGGTGCAGAACACGCGGCCCTATGCCAGCGAGGCCTGGCGCGTCCTGGCTGATCTGACCCGGCAGGCCGGGGCCGGACCTAACCTGCATCCGCTGCTCACCAGCCGTCCCGTGAAATCCATTGACCTGATCGTCATCAGTAGCGATCGCGGGTTGTGCGGGGCGTTCAACTACAATGTGATTCGGCTGGCGCTGGAGTTTATCAAGAAGCAGTCGGTACCGGTAAACGTGATCAGCGTGGGCCGTAAAGGACGCGAATTATTGTATCGCGCCGGGCAGCGCATTGTCGCGGAGTTCAGCGGCCTGCCCGCCTCGCCTTCGCTGTTGGACGTCAGCTCGATTGGCCGGACCGCCGTCGATGATTTTCTGAGCGCCCGCGCCGATGCGGTGTATGTGGCCTATACTGACTTCATCAATACGTTGAGCCAGAAGGCGCATGTGCGACCACTGCTGCCCTTGGGCCTGGGGGCTTCAGAAGAGACGATCGCTTCGCAAGCCCTGGGCGGGATAGAACCCACCCGCTCGGCTCCCTACGTTTATTTGTATGAACCGAACATCAACGCGATTCTCGACAACCTGGTGCCGCGCTTCACCGAACTGCAAGTCTATCAGGCCATTCTGGAATCGCTGGCCAGCGAGCACAGCGCTCGCATGGTGGCGATGCGCAATGCCACCGATAACGCCAAAGCCCTCGTCGATTCGCTGACGCTGGTACGCAACAAGGCTCGCCAAACGGCGATCACGGGCGAACTGCTCGACATCGCCGGCGGCGCGGAAGCGTTGAAGCAGAGTAGATAACGAATCACAGGCGCGCCGCCCAGCCCGTGGCTGGGACACGGCGTGAGCGGAGTGAAGCGCAGACGAAGGGCGCTGTGATTGATGGTAACTCCAAGATCGCATCCTTCGACGCCACTTTGTTCCGCTCAGGATGCTCACATAGTTCTCACTCTCACGCGGAGGAATTCAATGCCCAAGGAAGGTAAGGTCGTACAAGTTCTGGGTGGTGTCGTCGACGTGGAGTTTCCACCGGACCATCTGCCTAACATTTACGATGCGCTCGAAATCGCGCGCGACGGACAGGAGTCGTTGGTGCTGGAAGTGCAGCAGCACATGGGGCACGATCGGGTGCGCTGCATCGCGATGGATACCACCGACGGCCTGAGCCGCGGCGTGACCGTGATCAACACCAGCGCGCCGATCAGCGTGCCGGTGGGGCCGGTGACCCTGGGCCGCATCTTCAACGCGCTGGGGCGTACGGTGGATAACAAAGGTGAAGCGAAATCGGAGATCAAATATCCGATTCACCGTTTGGCCCCGACCTTTGAAGAGCAGACCACGCGCACCGAAGTGTTCGAGACGGGCATCAAGGTCATCGACCTGATCGCACCGTTTACGAAGGGCGGCAAGACGGGTGTGTTCGGCGGGGCGGGCGTGGGCAAAACCGTCATCATCACCGAATTGATTCGCTCCATCGCCGCCGAGCACGGCGGTTATTCGGTATTCGCAGGCGTAGGCGAACGCACGCGTGAAGGCACCGCGTTGTATGGTGAAATGTCCGAAGCGGGCGTCATGGAAAAGACCGTCATGGTCTTCGGACAGATGAATGAACCATCGGGGGTACGCCTGCGCGTGGCTTTGACCGGCCTCACCATGGCCGAATATTTCCGCGATGAAGGCCGCGACGTACTGCTGTTCATCGACAACATCTTCCGTTTCTCGATGAGCGGTTCGGAAGTGTCCGCCCTGCTCGGCCGCTTGCCCAGCGCGGTGGGTTATCAGCCTACGCTGTCCAACGAAATGGGTGAGTTGCAAGAGCGCATCACGTCCACC
>JAUQXC010000463.1 GCA_030834825.1 Thermoflexales bacterium | reverse complement strand
TTTGGTACCTGTTCAATTCGGATCAGCGTGAACTGAGCGCATTCCTCACCAGTGTATCCGTGCTCGTGGTCTCGCTAGTAATATGGCTAGTCGTTCGAGAGTTCTACAATATGTTCATCTTTCAGGCGATTGCGTTCGGCGCCTTTCTCATTTTAAAGAGTTTGTGGGGCAGAGAAGTGATACAGCGCGCTAAGAAGGAGCGTGGCGGAAATAGCAACCTTTGGCAAGCCTTGGGGCAGGTGTCTCCTTGGAAAATCTTGCTGCTGCGAATACCACATGTACACGAAGCACACTTTCAAAGTCTTAATATTCAAGGACGGGGCTAACCCCGACTTGCACCCGACCGCCCCAGCTGCGCAAGTTAAGCATCATTTTTGACCATTGTCCATCGGGGTCGGCGCCAAGCGGGCCGCCGCCACGAAGTGGCGGGCGCGGCCTGAGCGGGCGGCTGATGAAATCCCCATCGTTGGGTGGCGCGCCCCCGGCGCTTGCCCATAGCCGGCTTCCAGTGGAAGCCGGTGGGCCGCTGGCGGGCGCCGGATAGGGCGTGGGGGATGCCAAGATTGTTGGGCGGCACAGCTCCCAGTACAAGATAACAGAGAACCAATGAATGATACTCACTTTCAAGTAAACCGCGACTTGTGGAATAATTGGACTACACTCCATACGAAGTCCAACTCAGAACACGCCCACCTTCTCGCACGACTCAGAGCGGGTCAGACAACCTTGGACGAGATTGATCTTAGGGCGTTGGAGGATGTCTCTGGGAAGTCACTGCTACACTTGCAGTGTCATTTTGGTTTGGACACCCTCTCTTGGGCAAGAGAAGGTGCCGTCGCGACCGGCGTGGATTTCTCCGAGGAAGCCATTACCCAGGCTCGCTCCCTAAACAAAGAGCTCAATCTGAGCGCAAACTTCATTTGCTCGAACATTTACGAGCTGCCCGCTGTGCTCGATGAGCAATTTGACCGCATATTCACCTCCGCTGGCGTTTTGCCTTGGCTCCCTGATCTGAGCCAGTGGGCCAAGATTGTCGCTCGCTATCTGAAACCAGGTGGCACATTCTACCTTCGAGATAGCCATCCAATCAGACACATACTAGTGCCACCTAGATTGGATGCTACCGGTAAGCCGATCGAGCACGGCTACTTCCACCGGGCCGAGCCGACAAAGGTTGAGGAACGGGGATCGTATGCAATGCCGGAGGTAGACACGGTACACACAGCCTACTACTGGACGCACAGCCTTGGGGAAATCGTCACCGCTCTGTGTTCAGCAGGGTTGAGACTAGAGTTCCTGCACGAATTCCCCAAGGTCATTGACAGTTGCTACTCATATGAGGAAACCAGACCAGGGCGTTATGAGTTACGGCTTCAGCACAATGTAGCGATACCGCGCACATTCTCGATTCGGGCTACATGCTAGGGCATAGTGCCACCCAACCATGCATGTAGCCGACTTGCCTTATGCGTCGAGTTCCAGAGCTACTTTCGCGCCGTCATCGCTTTTCGAGGCGCGAGGGCTATGTGTCGCTTCCGGCAAGCGGCTGATGCTCACGTTGGACCCATCATTCTCTGTTGAAATCCTTTCCAAGCAACAAAGCGCGCCGATTGGTTCACTCACCAATCGGCGCGCTTGTTGCATCCTGCTTCTTGCTTGGGGCCTAATCCCGTACCACCCCGATAAACGGCAAATTGCGATATAACTCGTCCAAATCCAAGCCATATCCAAACACAAATTCATTGGGGATATGGAAGCCCACGTAATCGAGGGGCACTTCCACTTCGCGGCGCTCGTACTTGTCGAGCAGCGTGCAGATCTTCAAACTGGCCGGTTCACGGGCACGGAGCACATCACAGATGTAATGCAGCGTCCGCCCCGAATCGATGATGTCCTCCACCAGCAGCACGTGCTTGCCGCGAATGTCACGCTCCAGGTCCATGATGATGCGGACAATGCCGGTCGTTTCCCGCGCGCCGATCCCGTAACTGCTGACCGCCATAAAATCGATCGCGTGTGGAATATGGATGGTCCGCATCAGATCGGTGAGAAAGAGCACCCCACCCTTGAGAATACAGACCAGCACCAGTTCCTGGCCCGCATAATCGATTTCAATCTGCTTGCCTAATTCGGCAATCCGGCCCTGCAGGACCGCCGGTTCAATGAGGATGTCTTTCGCTGGCGCAGCATAACCGAGGACGGTTTCTGGCATAGATCTCCTTATGCGCACAAATCACGCATTATTTACTGCGGGGCACTTCGTGACAATGCCGGCAGCGCGCTTCATACGACTCGCTGCCGCCGACGAGAATGATCGGGTCGTCGTAGGCCGCCGGGCGGCCATCGATTAAACGCTGGGTGCGGCTGGCTTCGGCTCCGCACACCACACAGATGGCGTGCAGCTTGTCGATATGTTCGGCCGTCGACATCAACTGCGGCAGCGTGCCAAACGGCTCGCCGCGAAAATCCATATCCAGTCCGGCGGCAATCACGCGCACACCGCGCTTGGCCAGATCCTGCACGGTCGCCACGATCGGCGCATCGAAAAACTGGATCTCATCGATGCCGATCACTTCCGTCTCCGGCTTCACCTTCGACAACAACTCCGCCGTACTGCTTACCGGAATCGCCTCGACGCCCAGACCGTTGTGCGATTTCACTTCCTCGATCGCATACCGGTTATCAATCGCGGGCTTGAACACCTGGACGTTTTGCTTGGCGATGCGGGCGCGGCGCACGCGCCGAATCATTTCCACGGTCTTGCCGCTGAACAAGCTGCCGCAGATCACATACAGCCAGCCCAAACGCGGTTGACGATCGTGCATGTTATCCTCACTCTGGACACGAATTTCACGGATTCACACGGATATGATTTTATCACCTTTGCTACTCGCCTTTTTCCGGCCTGTGGCGGAAGTGCGCTGGGGCGACGAGGCTTCGCCCAGGCTACGCAAAGCGAATTGATTATCCGGGTTCAGCCGCGTTAATCTGTGTCCAATATAAAACAAAAGGGCAGGTTGTCGTTGCGGCTAGGTAACCCGCGTCAACTCTGCCCTTTGCTGAAATTGTGTAAATGCCGGCGTTTAAGCCTCGGCTTCCGCCGTCTCGTCCACCAGCTCGACGATGGCCTGCTTTTCCTTGCGGCGCTTGGCCTTCTTGCTGGTCGGGATCACGGTTTCCTGACGCTTCTCCAACCGCTTGATGAAGCGATCGACCTGCCCTTCGGTGTCGACGATGCGCTGCTCGCCGGTGAAGAATGGATGGCAGTTATAGCACACGTCGGTGCGAATCTCAGGGACCGCTGCGCCGACCGTCCACGTATTGCCGCACGCGCAAGCGACCTTCGCCTCTGGATACCACTTGGGATGAATGCCTTCTCTCATGATCAACCTTACCCTTCTGCGACCTGCGCAGCCGCGACTGGCTGCACGCTGATGCGCTTGCGATCGCCGGGGAGCGGCTCAAAGACCACCACGCCATCAGCTGTGGCGAACAAAGTATAATCCTTGCCCGATTTTACATTCAAGCCCGGCTTGAAGTGCATCCCGCGCTGTCGCACGATGATGTTGCCGGAGCGTACCGCCTCGCCGCCATAACACTTGACGCCCAGGCGCTGCGAACGAGAATCCTTACCATTGCGGGCTGACCCGCCGCCTTTCTTATGAGCCATGTCTGACCTCTTCTCTCTAAGCGGCCACTGCCGCGTCCGCGCCGACGATCTCTTCGATCTGCAGCCACGTGTAATTCTGGCGATGTGTTGCCTGCGTGCGATGGCGCTTGCCACCGATGCGATACTGGAAGACCAACGTGCGCTTGCCCTTGCCCTGCTCGGCAACACTCGCCAGCACCTTAGCACCACTGATCGTGGGTTGACCAACCGTCACATTTTCGCCGTCGGCCACCATCAGCACCTTGTCGAACTCGACCTTCGCGCCGACCTCCTGCGACAGATGCTCAACCTGCACCTTCTCGCCGACCTCGGCCCGATATTGATTGCCTGCTACTTCGAACACTGCGTACACGAGCGCCTCCACATTTAGACAACAATTCGCGGCCTAAATTGCTGGCCGCGCAAGCCCCCGAATTATACCGTTTCAACTCGTTTTGTCAAGAAAGATTAATTTCGTCCGCCTGATTTTGACCGTGGCCGGATCGAGTCCCAGAGCCGCCGCTAACTCATCGGGCCGGCCGGTGCCGGCCGGAGTCGCCTGCAAGCGCGATCGGATCACGGCGGCCCGATCGGCCTGCGCTGACGCGATCGACAAAGCCTGCACCAACGGGCGCAGGTTGTACACCTTGCCGCGTCGATCGCGCATGACCTCCGTGGCTGCGAGAAACTGCAACACGCGCTCGCTCAACAACCCGATCGCTGCTTCACCTTCGACAGTGATCTCGAATTCCGCCGCCGCCAACTGCATCTGCAAAGCGGGCGCGTTGAGCGGCATCTCGACGATCGAGCTGACCTGCATCCCTGGCGGCACGGCGCGATTCAATTGTGCCTGCACTTCGTCGATCACACACGGCGGCGACAACACCAGGTCCAGTTCTTCATGATCGCTGGTGCAGCCTACCGGCAGCGCGGCGGCGAACGACAGCTTAGGCTGCGGATTAAACCCCTCGGAATAGGCCAGCGGCAAAGCGGCGCGGCGTGCGATGCGCTGCCACGTACGCGCCATGTCCAGATGCCCAATGTATTTCAAAGTCTCATCGCGCGTGAAGCGCACACGCAGTCTTTGTTTGGAAGGTATATCAGTCGACATGTCTTATCTCAGAACGAGCGGCAGGAAGACCGGCTTGACCACCAGTATCAATACCGGCCCAAAGCTCGCCTGTCCATAGGTGTTGTAAGCCGTCACGAAAATTTCTTTTGGCCCCACGGTTGTCCAGGTATATGTCACACTGCTGCTCAAGCCGTCGGACACAGTAAGTACGGGATGATCAGCTGCTTCCCAGACGAAAGTTATGGGCAAGGTGCTTGTTAGCTGGTCAACTCTGGCAACGTAGGTCTGTGGATGATCGACGAATGTTGAGAGCATGCCAGAGAAAGCGATGCTGAGGGGCGGACCAGCGAGATAATACTCCGGCGTGATGCTTGCCTGCAATGGCTGAGCTGCCCGCGCGAAGTAAGTTG
>JAUQXC010000037.1 GCA_030834825.1 Thermoflexales bacterium | reverse complement strand
GCTCCAACCGATCGCCGCGCAATACTACCTGGCACGCTTCACACTGCCGCCCGGTGAAGAGGATGCGCTTATGGCCGTCATCACCTTGTTGCTACCCCAAATTGCCGCGCTGGTGTTGGTGGTGTTCAAGCGACGTCAAGCGTTATCGAAGCATCCCGCGTGAAGATCCAACATCTGGATGCGGCGGCTGGTTACTATTCTTCCAGATTAAGCACGCTGATGCGCGCCGCAACCTGCCGCGCGATCTGATTCAACGCGATGGCGGCAGCGGCATCCGCTTGATGGGCCACGATGGGCCGGCCCGCATCGCCGCCTTCGCGCACGTTGGGATCGAGCGGCACACTGCCGAGGAACGGCACCTTCAACCGATCGGCCATGCGCTTCCCTCCGCCCTCGCCGAAGAAGGAAATCTTCTGCCCCGTCTTTGGGTCGGTGTACGGCCCCATGTTCTCCACGATGCCCAGAATCGGCACTTCGAGTTTCTCGAACATGCGCAATCCCTTCAGGGCGTCGGCCAGTGCCACTTCCTGCGGCGTGGTGACGATCACGGCACCCGTCAGCGGCACCGATTGCGCCAGCGTCAGCTGCGCGTCGCCCGTGCCCGGCGGTAGATCGATGACCAGGTAATCGAGTTGTCCCCAATCGACATCGGTCAGGAACTGCCGGATGGCGGAGTGGATCATCGGGCCGCGCCAGATAATGGGTTGATCAGGATCGACGACGAACGCCATCGACATCAAGCGCACGCCATAGGCCAGCGCGGGTGTGATCTTGTCGCCCGGCACCTTGGGCAGTTTGTCAACGCCCATCATCAAGGGAATGTTGGGGCCGTAGATGTCCGCGTCGAGCAGGCCCACGCCCGCGCCCAGCTGCGCCAGCGCCACCGCCAGATTCGCGGCGACCGTCGATTTGCCCACGCCGCCCTTGCCGCTCGAAATCGCGATGGTATTGTGGAACGTCACCGGCAATTGATCGAGAATGCGCTGATCCGGCGGCACTTCCGATCGCCATTCGATCTCCACCTGCTTCACGCCGATCTGCGCCAGCACGTCCCGGCAGTTCTGCTCGATCTGTGCCGTGAGCGGACAGGCGGGCGTCGTCAAGACAACCGCGAAAGCCACGGCCTCGTCGTTCTTGATCTTCAGATCGCGGATCATATTGAGCGTGACAAGATCTTTGTGCAGTTCCGGCTCGCGCACATTGCGCAATGCGCCTAGAATCAATTCTTCAGTTAACTTTGCCATTTAACTCCATTCAGATTAACCACAAAGATGCAAAGAACGCAAAGTGTTATTTTAGAGTTTTTCTTCGCGCCCTTCGTGTCTTCGCGGTTCAACATCAGCAAAACCGCTCTCGCCCGGTTCAACCCGACGAGAGCGGCGTTTACGTTTCACGTTTCACAGTTTACGCAGCAGGCTGGGCTTCATCGGCCGGCTTGTCAGTCTCGGCGGCTTTGGCAGCCACGGCGGCTTCGGCTGCGGCTTTCTTGGCTGCCGCGGCGGCGGCCTTCTCGGCCTCTTTCCGCGCCGCGGCTTCCTTGTCTTGAAGTTCGCGCGCCCAATCGGTGGGATGGATCGCCGCATGGTAGGTGTCGGGCTTGGTTAGGCGCGCCTTGTCGAAGACCAGCGTATTGAAGCGCTCGAAGCTCGCCAGTTCGTAATCGTGATCCATTTTGATCGCATCGAATGGACAGAACTCGGCGCATAGGCTGCACGACATGCAGATCGTCGCGTCGATATAGAACTCGGCGGGCTGGGGAATCGGCCGGTTGGTCTTGGGATCGTTGGTGCGCACGATCCAAATGCACTGCGGTGGGCAGACCTTGGCACAGATGCCGCACGACGTACAGCGGTCCTCGTTCTTCTGTGTGTCGAAGACCAGGAATGGAATGTAACGGAAGTTCTCCGGCACGGGCAGTTTCTCTTCCGGATACTGCACCGTAAAAATGCCTTTGGCCTTGGGGCCTTGCCGCACCGCAAGATGCTTGTCGTTGTAGCGTCCACCTTTGAAGACGTACTTTAAGTCCTCCAGGTATGTCTCCACGAAGTGTTTGAAGGTAACACCCATCCCTTTGATGAGTCCTGATCCATACATATCTGACTCCTTGAAACCAGAGGTTGGAGATTAGAAATTGGAGACGTCTTACCAACCCAGCAACGCTCACTCCAACGGTAAACCGCTAAAGTCCAACTTCCCAATCAGCGATCCGTTTCGCCCAGCACGATGTCGATGCTGCCCAGGATGATGACCGCATCGGCAATCTTCTGGCCCACGCTCATCGGCCCCAGGGCTGTCAGGTTAATGAACGACGGAGCGCGAATGTGATAGCGATAGGGATTCGCGGTCCCATCGGACACCACGTAGAAGCCGAGTTCACCCTTCGGCCCTTCGACACGGCCATAGGCCTGACCGGCCGGTACACGGGCCGAGTATTGTTTCTTGCCCGCCTGAATCTCGCCCTTCTCGGGGATCTGATTCAACGCCTGCTGCAAGATGCGCAACGATTGGCGCACCTCATCAAGGCGGATCAGGTAACGATCGTACACGTCGCCGTGATTGCGCACCGCGACGTCAAACTCAAATCGTTCGTAAATGGAATAGGGCTCCGCGCGGCGCACATCATAAGCCACGCCGGAAGCACGCAGCACCGGCCCTGCGGTGCTGTACTTTACCGCATCGTCGCCCGTCAACACACCCGAACCTTCGCAGCGCGCCCGGATGATTTCGTTTTCGCTTAGGAAGTAATCGAGTTCGTCAACCTTCTTGGGGAGGCGGTTGAACACCAATTCGCGGCAAGTCTCCAGCCAACCCACCGGCAAATCGCGCGCCACGCCGCCAAAGCGGAAATAGTTGCACATCATGCGTGAGCCGGATACCGCTTCAAACAGATCAAGGATTAATTCGCGTTCTTCAATCGCGTACAGGGCGGGTGTAAAGAACGCGCCCAAATCGTTGAGCAGGAAGCCGATGGCCCAGACGTGGTTGCAAATCCGCGTGAGCTCGGCCATGATCACCCGAATGTATTCGGCGCGTTCGGGCGGCGTCACCTTCATCAGCTTCTCCACGGCCAGCGCGTACCCAAAGTTATTGCTCATGGACGAGAGGTAGTCCAGCCGATCGGTGAACGGCATGTTTTGGATGTACGTGTTGCGCTCGCCGATCTTCTCGTGGTTGCGGTGCAGGTATCCCATCACCGGTTCCAGATGCATGATCTTTTCGCCGTCCAGTGCCACGACCATGCGGAACACCCCGTGGGTGGAAGGATGCTGCGGACCCAGGTTCACCACCAGTTCATCGGTTTCAAGGTATTCTTGGAACTTGCCATTGCCATTTTCGTCTTTGACGGCTTCCTTTGGCACAAACTGGCCACGTTCATCCACCTCGTAGTTCTTGAATCTTTCATAGACGGCGGCATCGGCCTGCGCGGTATAGACCGTGGGATCAAAATCGGCGGGGAAGTTAACGTTATCGGCATACGGCACGCGATCTTCAGCCCGGCGATGGTGTCCGCCCGGCCAGCGGCTGTCAAACGGTTTGACGTCCTGCTCGTAATAAGCTTCTTTCCAGTCTTTGCGCAGCGGGTGGCCGCTGAAGCCCTCCCACATGAGGATGCGCTTCAGGTAGGGATGTCCCTCAAACTTGATACCCAACAAATCCCACGCCTCGCGCTCCTGAAAATCGGCCCCGGGCCACACGGTGATCAGCGAAGGCACTACGGCGTTTTCACGGGGAGTGCGCGCCTTAAAGACCAACGGCGCCCCGCCTGCACGTGTGTTCAACACGTGATAGACCACTTCCATCTCGTTTTGGGCGAGGTAATCAACACCGGTCACACTGGTGAGATAATCATAGCCCAGCTCATCGCGGATATAAGTCGCCACTTCAACCAGCCGGTCATGGTTAATGACGACGCCTTCGAAATCGCCGGGCTTGACGGCCTCACCAAATTTTTCTTTAAGCCCGGCCAGCGGGCCGGTGAGTTCTGCAACGGGCGCAGCAGCAGCTTTGGCAGCCATTTCTTTCTCCTAAGCCTGGGCGGGGTCAGCCGCCGGCTCAACCGGAGACTGGCTCATTTCGCGGATTTCCATGGCACGGCGCATATCGATTAGATCAGGCCCCAACACCGGAACGGGAACCGCCTCAATCGCCGTCTTCCGATACCACGCCACATCCCGAATGCTCTGCTTCTCGATCTTTTCAAAGAGCTTCAAGAGTCCTTGCAACAGGGCCTCCGGTTTGGGCGGGCAGCCCGGCACATACACATCGACCGGCAGGAACTTATCAATGCCTGAGACCACGTTGTAACCTTCCTTGAAAGGTCCACCGCTGGTGGCGCACGCGCCCATCGACAACACGTACTTTGGCTCCGGCATCTGATTGTACAAGCGCACGATTGTGGGCACCATCTTCTTCGTCACGGTGCCGGACACGATCATCAAATCGGCCTGCCGCGGCGAGGGCCGCATCAGCTCTGCGCCGAAACGAGCCAGATCATACCGGCCCGCGGCCACGCAGATCATTTCGATGGCGCAGCAGGCCAGGCCAAACATCATCGGCCACATCGAGCGTTTGCGGCCCCAGTTGTAGAACTTGTCGATCGTCGAGATGAAAACGTTACTGCTCAGCTCGGGCGGGACCATGGGGTCATTGGGAAAGGGCTCAGCTTGACTCATGAGAAGCAACCTCCTCGTACCATTCGCACTGAATATTTTCCAGCAAATACAGCGCAGTCACTGACCGATCATCTGCAAAGTCGGGCAGCTCGATGATCCACTGATGCAGGGTGGCCCACTCGACTTCCAGCGGATTGACCCCCGGGTGAGCCTGCCGTAAGGCCAGGGCTATGGCGTAATCATCCTCCCAATGTAGCTCCATGACACAAGCTCCGGCAACACCTTGGCGCGAATTAATAAACGGCGTCTCCGCGATAGAAGAACGCCGTCTCAACCTAACGCCGCAAAATTGGGGGAAATCCAGAGGAAAGCGTCACCTGATTGGGCTACCATCGCCTGACAACTGTAGATTTGCACGCGCATGATCATCGATCCCCGCTTCGTGTACCAGGTCACGAATTGCCGTAATTGTACCGCCTATCAATCAAATTGACAACCGTTCGGCCATAAATTCGATCGGTTAGTGCATCCCCGCGACCCTTTTTGTTCAAATTCCAGCCGCCTGCCCGGCGTTATTCCATGACATTTGCAATCAAAAGAGCCTCCCGATTGTAATTGACTTCTCAAATCGGTCAGTGCTACAATCAAGGTGTTGAGCATGGCGGGGGAAATTACATGCTTCACATGAGGCAGGCCATGCAGGCAACACGGCAGCGCATTCTGGAAATCCTAAAAGGACGGCTCACCGCAACCGTTGAAGAACTTGCCAAAGAGCTCGAACTTACCCCGGTAACCATCCGCCATCACCTGGACATTCTGCGCAGCGAAGGACTGGTGCAAGCCCCCCAGGTTAAACGGCGTGATACGCCAGGGCGGCCGCAGCATGTCTACGGACTGACTGAAGCCGCAGACGCTTACTTCCCCAAGAACTATGCGGGCTTCACCGATATGATGCTGCGTGAAATGCGCGATCGGGTTGAGCCGGAAAAAATGCGCTTGATCCTGGATGGCGTAGCAACCCGCATGGTCAGTAAAGCGCCGACGGCATCCGTCAACGAGACCCTGCCGCAACGTATGGAACGCATAGTGAAATTCCTCAACTCGCAAGGCTACGACGCAAGTTGGGAGCCGACCGAAGGAGGGTGCCTCCTGCACGCTCACAACTGTCCGTATCACGATGTCGCACGCGAAAACGTGGAACCGTGTGTGATGGATGCCTCGATCATTACACAAATGGCTGGAGTTGCGCCGCAGCGTGTGCAGTGGGCGTTCAGCAGCGGCAACATGTGCACCTACTTCATCAAGCACAGCAAGTAGCCATCCTGGACGGTTATTCCAGCCCGATCGGCCAGCACATTTCAATGTGCTGGCCTTTTTTGTGCGGAATTAATTTTCATGATAAGTATGAAATAAATTGACGTGGTCCCTATTCAGTGCTACAATTCCCCCAACGCACATTATTGGGAGGATGACCACATGACAACCACGCCAATCGAAACGATTGAAATCGCCGATGTAGAGCAAGCAGTAACGTTGACGCCAATCGCGGCACAAAAACTGGGCCAGATGCTGCAGGAGAAGGATATGCCCAATCATGGCCTCCGGGTTTTTGTAGCCGGTGGTGGCTGCTCAGGCCTGCAATACGGCATGGCCTTCGAAGGTGAAGCTCGTGACCTGGACACCATCGTTGAGCAACACGGCCTGAAGGTCTATGTCGATCCTGTCAGTCTCGAATACCTCTCCGGCGCGACGATTGACTATGTGGACGGCCTGATGGGCGCAGGGTTCCGTATTGAGAATCCGAACGCCGTGGCTGCCTGCGGGTGCGGTTCGTCATTTCGCACCAAGAGCAGCGGCGAGGCCCCTGAGGGTGGTAGTTGCGGCTGCGGAAACTGAGATTCTCCGATCTCGCGGGCTTTACTCCCGCGGGGTCCGCGTTATCCCTCCAACGTGCGAAGGCTCATCGCCTTCGCACTGCTGTTATAATTGCCGCATGACTAAGTATTTCACGTCCGAAGAAGCCAACCGCGCTTTACCACAAGTCCGCTCGCTCGTCGCCCAGATTATGCAGGCCCGTGAAGCGATCATTCAGGCTCAGCCGGAACTGTGGCCGGTGCTCGAGAAGTCAATCGGCAACGGCGGCAGCAAGAA
>JAUQXC010000462.1 GCA_030834825.1 Thermoflexales bacterium | reverse complement strand
GGGTGTGGGGGGCCGCAAACAGCGCGGCGGCCGCAGGTGAAGCGGCAGGCGAGTCACGCCTATTACCGGCCTATGCTCGCCGGCCCGTGCCGCGCCTCAGCGAGAATTGGTTCTGTTGAGCGGAGCCGCTGGAAGAGCAGTTGGCTCTTGACTATGTGTAGCGTAACCTCCCGGAATCTTTAAAACTTCCGGGAGGTTGCTTGCCAGCGGGTGTATACTAAATCTGATCACTGACAGAGGAGTCTCCTCATGCCTATCCCCCGTGAATGGTTATTGAGCAG
This sequence comes from Thermoflexales bacterium, assembly GCA_030834825.1. Taxonomy (GTDB): domain Bacteria; phylum Chloroflexota; class Anaerolineae; order Fen-1058; family Fen-1058; genus Fen-1058. The sequence goes on along the minus strand of JAUQXC010000462.1, from coordinate 4,885 downwards.
CCTGCCCTGGGTGCAGTACCGCACCCGCCTGGATCTGCTCGGCGAAACGGAGCGCGGCAAGGCAGTAAAAGCCACACGCCAGGCCATGCTCGATCATCCGCAAGTGCAGGCCTTGGTGAAAGACCTACGAGCCTGGCCCGGCCCCACGCTCACGCGCCACAACGATGCGAACCACCTCTTGCACAAACTCGTCTTCAGCGCCGACCTGGGGTTGCGCGCAACTGATCCGGGTGTGGAGCAGATCGTCGATCGGGTGTTGAATCACCAGGCGGCGGAAGGCGTGTTCCAGGTGAAGGTCAACATCCCAACGCACTTTGGCGGCACGGGCAAGGATCAGTTCGCGTGGATGTTGTGTGATGCACCGTCGATCGTGTACGCGCTGGTGAAGTTGGGCGTGAAAGACCGGCGGGTGAAGATCGCGGCGAAGCAGCTGTCCGGTTTGATTCGCGACAACGGCTGGCCGTGCGCGGCGACGCCGGAGTTAGGCAAGTTCCACGGGCCGGGCCGCCGTAGCGATCCGTGCCCGTACGCGAATCTGATCACGCTCAAAGCACTGGCTCAAACGCGCGAGTGGCATGAAGACGAAGTCTGTCACCTGGGGGCAGAAGCGTTGTTGAATTTGTGGCAGCAGCGCAAAGCACAACGCCCGTACTTGTTTGGCATGGGCAAAGACTTTGCCAAACTCAAAGCGCCGTTGATCTGGTATGACATTTTGCACGTGACAGAGGTATTGACACAATTCGAGTGGCTGCGCAAAGACCAGCGGCTGGGCGAAATGATCGCGATCGTGAAAGCGAAGGCCGACGGTCAAGACCGCTTCACACCGGAATCGATCTGGCAGGCGTGGCGTGAGTGGGACTTTGGACAGAAGCGCGAACCGTCGGCGTGGCTGACGTTGATCGCGCAGCGGATGCTGCAACGAATACAGTCTGAATGATCAGGAGGCATACATGAACACGTACATTGTCCTGATGCGGTTGACGGATCAGGGCATCCGCGCAGTGAAGGACGTGCCCGATCGGATTGAGGCCGGGATCCACAGTCTGGAAGCGTTGGGCGGCAAGATCAATGGCTTTTATGCCACCTTGGGCGAGTATGATTACATCGCCTGCGTGGAAGCGCCGAATGAGGCCGTGGTGATGCGCTTCCTGTTGGCCTTTGGCGCGGCGGGTGATGTGCGCACGACTACGCTGAAGGCCCTCTCGCGAGAGGAGTTTGAAGAGATCGCGCGCAAGCTATGAGCCAGAGAAAAACTGAGCGGGTGAAAGCGATCCTGGTCTTCGTCGACGGCACGATCTGCGATGCGCGCCAGCGGTATCCGCTGGGTCTGGGCACGCCGGAATTCTATCGCCGTGAAGAGCTGCTGAAGGATAGCGCCGTGCCGGGCAGCTCTCAGTGCCTGCGCGAACTGGCGCGACACTACGAGATCGTTTACATCGGCGCGCGGCCCGCCTTCACCTTGCCTTTTACCGAGGAGTGGCTGGCGGCGCTGGGTTTCCCGTCTGGCCCGGTTTATCTGGGAGAAACACAAGCAGAGCGCTTGGTATTGGTCAAGGAGTTGCGCGACAAGTTCAATTTCGTCGCCGGCATCGGCGACCGGTGGGATGACAACGAACTGCATCTGGAAATCGGGTGCCTGAGCATCATCTTGCAGGAGCATGCCGGTGACTGGGCCAGCGTCCCACGGCACCTGGAGAAGAACTTGCCATGAACAAAAACGACCCGGCCATTCAATTCCTGCTCAACTCCAACGATCCATCGATTCGCACCTTCACGCTGATCGATCTGCTCGGCAAATCCCAGCGGTCGCATGAAGTGAAGGCCGCGCGCGATCAGATTCTCGACGGGCCGCGGGTGAAGGTTTTGTTGGCAGGGCAGCACAGTGGCAGGCAAAAGTCGAAGGATTCGTTGGCGATTCATCCCGGTGGCTTCGGTGCGCATCCCTACAAAAAATGGGATGGCGCGCACTGGCGTTTAGTGTCGCTGGTGGAATTGGGTGTTCCGGCCAAAGAGCCGCGTGTGGTCGCCGCCGCCGATCAAGTGTTGTGCTGGCTTACGAGTGAAGCGCACCGCAGCACGATCAAAGCTATTGACGGGCGTGTGCGCCGCTGCGGATCACAAGAAGGCAATGCGCTGGCCGTGTGCAGCCTTTTGGGGCTGATCGACGATCCACGCGTGCACTATCTGGCCGAGTCGTTGATCAAGTGGCAGTGGCCGGATGGCGGCTGGAACTGCGATAAGAAATCGAACGCGAAGCACTCGTCGTTCTATGAAAGCCTGTCGCCGATGTGGGGGTTGATCGAATACCACAGCGCCACGGGCGATGAGGCGGCCTTACAGGCCGCACAGCGCACCGCCGAGATGTTCCTGAAGCATCGGTTGTTCCGCTCGATCAGAACCGGCGAAGTGATCAATCCCGAATGGCTGAAACTGCACTATCCACTGTACTGGCACTACGACATCTTGCAGGCGCTGCTGATTCTCTCGCGCTTGAGGCCGCTGGCTGATCCACGGCTGCAGGAAGCGTTGGACCTCGTCGAGGCAAAGCGCCAGCCGGATGGCTGTTGGAAGGCCGAGGGGTTTTACTGGGTTCCCATCGGCAAGCGCACCTCGAATGTCGATGTGGTCGATTGGGGCCGGCGCGGAGCGAATGAGATGATTACACTCAATGCGCTGCGCGTGTTGAAGGTGGCGGGAAGACTATGAAGGGCTGGTGGTTTCTTCTTCGGCCTGCTGCGCGAGAAGACTGACGACGTGGTCGCCTGCACCATCGCGCACGGTGGACTCGATGCCGTGGGGGAGGGATTGGCGATCGTGATGGGGGCTTTGCCGCTATTCTGAAAAGGAGTACATTTTTTCGCAGGGCATATTTTCAAGCCAATCTTCAAATACACGGAAGAAGTAATCGGCAAGATAATGTTCTTGGCGAAAATAGTAGTGATGAGGATTTTCAGCCCCACTCAATTCAACCTTCCCCGAAAAGTGACGCCAGCCAAAGAACCCCAGCCATAGATGTCCTTTGTTTAGCATGATGCCGTGGAAAACAGGCAAGAAGTCGTAAGTAAAAACGTCCAATTTAAGTTGGGCGTTTTTACTTGCGAGGCCGCCGTTTCTGATCCTCTCGAGCACCACTTCGGCCTCCATCGACCAGTGTTTTGGAAAATAAGATGAGAAGGGACTGGCCTTACTGGCTAGATAAAGAGAGACCTCAATGCTTGAGGCAGGCGTGCTTTGAAGTATTACCGGCAGAACGCTGGACACCGTAGTCCCACCAGTTCCAGCAATGATATCTACAACAAGTCTTTCTGTCGCCTGCTGCGTAATTTTTGCGATTGAGTTGGCGGCAGCTGCCAGCGTTTGAAATTCTCTTACTGACAAAGCAGACTCGTCTTGGCTGCCCTTTATGTGCGCAGCTGTCGATACAGCTGGTGAATCGAGGAAATGTTGAATCTCATCAAAGTTTGATCTATATTCGCTATCCCGCCACTCTAGAACAGCCCCACACACTTTTAAGATTCTGCTTAACATCGCGGGCGTAGGCAAACGTGTTCCACCCTCTATCCTGGAGATGGAACTGTTGTCACAGCCAACTCTGCTCGCCAGTTCCTTTTGGCTTAAACTTGCCTCTTTTCTTATTTCAGTCAGTCTTTGACCTAAGCTCTTCATTTTTGCAGCAACCTTGACAGCAAATTATTGACCACACAACAAGAAAAAAGTTGTATAAATCTAAATGTTCGTCGACAGGGCTACTCTAATGAGTGGCTCGTGTGGGTGACTCATTCCAGTGTACAACGATCTGCTTACTGACTATCTCTGCCCATATGATACCCCACAATCTGAGCTGGGGAAACCTGTCACCTCGAAGACTGTCTACCTCGTTACTTTTTGATGGAGGTAATGATGATAGAAAACAGGATGCTACGCTTTACCTTCAACGGGGCTTGGCGTACCTCCAGCTTCCTGACTTACAACAGGCGCTGGCCGATCTGAATAGGACTATTGAGGTTGACCCACAATTGGCCGAAGGATATCTGTTTCGTGGCATAGTAAACACAGGACTGGGGCAACACGAAAAAGCTAGGGCGGATGTAGCGTAGGCATTAGATCTGGGACTTGATCCGAACTTGAACAGCTGGCCAGAGATCTGCTACCCCAGCTGAAGTCATCTTAGCAGGCCGTGTCCAATCACTCGCCTTTCTTAGATCGGCAAGTTTGAACGCTTAAGCAATGCATTCAGAAAATCTAGTTGATCATGTCCAACACTCAAGTGCGTCAAGAACGACACATAGGATCTTTCTCTTTGCTCTGTTCTATGCTAAGTTCAATCAGGGAGTGCCTTCAGCGGTGGATAGGCGTCGGTGATTGATCAGGATAACTTGGTTAAACGATGACCCCATCGGGCAGGAAGAAACTCGGTTCCTTTTCTCCAAGATTTCTCGTCGTATTTCAACCCTGTTACATGCCATGCGCAGGTTGTTACCCGCCGGTTATACCTGTGAAACACATGCTTGTTACCTTAATAAGCAGGTTCGTCGTACGCAGTTGAGATCGATGCGCCGCACTCCAAAGTTCATCCCTGTCTCCCGCTGCTGCATATGATGAATTTTGAACAGGAGGAAACTTAGGAAGGAATGTCACTACGCAGGAACATCCCAGCAAGTTTTGATGGCGGAAAATTGGCGCTCGAGTTGAGTGCCAAGAGAGGTTACGGTTGCAGGTCCCCAGCTGGAGCTTGGGCGATCTTGCCTTCGAACAGTGTCAATCCTAGTGTTAGTGAAATCTCAAGGAGATCAAATCATGAGGAGTTTCCAACGAGTGGCATATCGTCGATTGTTCGTCGTCCTCATAGTCAGCCTTGTCGCAGCGGCAGCAACGTTGCTGGCCC